>JBFMBQ010000420.1:0-6258 GCA_040755115.1 bacterium | reverse complement strand
AAGAGAAAAGAGAAAATCTTGATAAAGCAATAAAAGCGTATGAAGTTGCATTAGAGGTCAGAACCCGAAAAGATTTTCCCGAACAATTCGCAATGACACAGAACAACCTCGGGGGCGCCTACAGGTATCTTGCCGGAGTATCAGAGGGAAAAGAGAAAATAGACTACAAAAATAAGGCATTAGAAGCATATAAAAAAGCGATTGAGATTTACAAAGAAGAATATTTCCCGGAACAGCACATGATGGTGAAAAGGAACATTGAAAAAATTATGGAGATAGATTGATATACATAAAGACAGAATTTTTAACGCAAGCGATTCAGGGGGTAAAACTTGCGCCCATGGGAACGGGAACGAAAGCGGGTATGGGAATGGTTGATAAAAGTAAGGTGTCGGGCACAATAAATTGTGCCCCTACAATTATGCGCAATTATTTATTCCTGAATTATTCACATAAGGGAAGAAAAGGGTGAAAGGGGTGAAATGGATTGCCATGCTTCGCTCGCATAGAGTTGTAGAACTTACGACAGCATTTAAGTATTAGGAAATATGTTATGGTGAAAACTTGTTATACAAAAGTTATCAAAAACTACAGAGATTCAAATCCCTTGACAGAAAAGTTTTATATAGATAATTTAAGAAACATGAGCGGGGAGAAGCGCCTGAATATCGCCTTTGAATTGTATGAGATAGCACGCAACATTTGCGAGGCTGGAATACTTGAAGCAAATCCTGGAATTTCCGATGCGGAACTAAAACGATTACTCATTGAAAGATTCAGTGATGATCCAAGAAGATGTTCTAAAAAAGGTCGTAAATAGAATAACAAGTTTGAATATACCATACATGATTGTGGGTGGTATCGGTGTAATATTCTATGGGAAGCCGAGGATGACCCATGATGTTGATGTTTTAGTGGACATTGATCCGAGCAGTGCGGATAGAATCAAAGAGAGTTTCAAAGATGAATTTTACATAAGTGAGGATGCAATCAAAGAAGCAATAAATAACAGAAGTATGTTTAACATTGTGCACCACGAATCCGGGATAAAAATAGATTTCTGGGTTTTAGAAGACAATGATTACGACATACAACGGTTTAAAAGGAGACAAAAACATAAAGTTGGCGGAATTGTAATGTTTTTTTCAAGCCCCGAGGATTTAATTCTGAAAAAACTTTTATGGTATAAGAAATCAGAAATTGAGAAACACTTAGACGATGCTTATGGGATACTACGATTGCAACACGAGAGACTTGATTACGAATATCTCAATAAATGGGCTGAAGAACTATCTGTAGGTGATATTTTTAATGATTTGATAAAAAACGCAGTGAACGAATAATAATTTAAATAATATGAGAAAAGTTCGGCGCGATGTGGAAATCGCGCCCTACAGCGATCACTCATTAGATGAAGCAATATCATAGATAGAATCGCTCAATTTAGGTTGTATAAAAATCATGCGAAATCAGAAGTAGTAAACAGCAATTCCCTTCTTCAACCTGATAACACTACAACATGATGACTCGTGCTATAATTAAATCAGTGGATGTAAACAACATGACTCAAACCGAATTGTTTCAACTCATCAAAGAACGGCTCCGCGCTATTTTCGGCGACCGGCTGAAGGGGTTGATTCTCTATGGTTCCGAAGCGCGAGGCGATGCAAGACAAGATAGCGACATTGACATGCTTGCGCTATTGGAGGGGCCTGTTTCTGATTGGAATGACATCTCCAGAATTGTTGACGCCACTTACGCATTACAATTGGAATACGGACGCCTGTTGAACATTCTGCCCGTGGACACTAACGATTATCAGAAGAATTACCCTCTATACATTGAGGCGCGAAAAGACGGAATACCTATATGAATATGGACTCAGGTTATATATCCGACTTTTGGTTTCGCTCGGTAAAATCCATACGGGCAGCGTTACTGAATTTAGACATTGACCCCGATGTTGCCGCAAATCGGGCATATTATTCTGCGTTCTATGCCGTTTCCGCACTTTTCGCCGTTGAGGGACAATACTTCAAAACGCACGCGGGTGTGCAGTCTGCTGTGCACCAACAACTTGTTAAGACAGGTCGCATTACGGAGGAACTCGGAAAGGAATATGACATCCTTCTTAAACTCCGTGGAAAAGCCGACTACGGGATTGACAAACATGCAACTCTTGAAGAAGCAACGATGGCAATTAAAGCAGCCCGCCGAATTCTTCGCACCATACACGATGCACACCCGGATATATTCCCACTCACAGATAATGACATTGCCCTTGGAACAAACGATCAATGAAAACAACTAACGAAAAAAAGATCATTAAAACCTTAATTTTATTTGTTTTTTTTGTTGGATTTCTGACAATTGCATGCTTTGCCGTGGAAAACAAGGATTCAAATGTCCCCCCGCGCGGGATTCCACCATCAACAAATCCATCCGTCGGACCGCCCGGTGCGCCCACTGACGCCGTCTCGCCGATTGAGGCGATGGGCTACGGCGATTTCCGCGGCGTCATTCATGCGCACTCTTATCTGTCCCACGATAGTGAAGGCGCCGCCTCCCGAATGATTCAGGCGGCGCAGACAACAGGCATTCAGTTCATACTGATGACCGATCACCCTTCCGCTTACTCCGTAAATCACGGACTCCGCGGCTTCCACGGCGGCGTGTTTTTCCTGCCCGGCGCTGAACTGGCAAGCAGCGACGGTTCTATACTTGCAATCGGCTTGCAGGAAAATATCAATACGAGAGACACTCAGAGCGCAATTGATGAAATTGTCAGGCAGGGCGGCGTCGCCCTGTTCGGTCATATTGAAGGTATCAAGGATTGGGACGCCGTTGGATGGGACGGCATGGAAATCTACAACACACATTACGATGCGATCCTTGACGGCAAGATTGACAAGACCATCGCGCTTGTTCCCCGCCTTGAAAAAGAGCCTGACCGCGTGTGGTTGAGCATTCTTGACAAGCCGACCTTGTATCTGAATGCTTGGGACGCCGCATTGAAGAAACGACGAGTTACGGGGATCGCAGCGAACGATTCCCATGAAAATGTTGTCTACAAAGGTATTCAACTGGATACCTACGAGCGCAGTTACGGGCTGGTGAACACACATCTGTTTCTTATGGAACTCAGCGAGGCGGAAATATTGAAAGCATTGAAATTGGGGCATGCTTATGTGTGCTTTGAGGTATTCTCATCCTGCCGCGGTTTCTCCTTCACCGCCACCGACGGCAAAAACATTGCAATAATGGGCGATGATTTCACCATCGGCAAGGAAACGACTTCCTCACTCGCAGTCAGCATCCCGGAAGAGGCGAAAATACAACTCCTGAAAGACGGAAACATCATAAAAGAATCAACTGGAACATCACTTTCTATGGACTTAACTGAGGCAGGAGTTTATCGGGTTGAAATCTACATGCAAGTCGGAAAAAAACTCCAGCCCTGGATTTATTCCAATCCGATATATGTGAGATAAAGAATGACAAATGTCAAAATCTAAATGTCAAATGAATTCCAAAGATCAAATGCCAATTTTATCATTTGGACTTTGACATTTGATATTGATTTGAAATTTGACATTTTGACTTTGACATTGATTTGAAAGTGGTATAATCTGCATTGACAGTTTTGATTTCAAAAACTATAGTCAGATCAGGAAAGAATATTGATGGAAAAAACCGAAGTTACAAAAGGGCAACTAATTTATGACGGCAAGGCGAAGAAGGTATATGCCACCTCAAACCCCAACTATTTCATTCAGGAATTCAAGGATGATGCCTCCGTCCCTGATGACATCAAGACGGGCGCTGTCAGATCAAAAGGAATATGCAACAACCGGATTTCGGCGATCTGCTTTAATATGCTTGAACGCAGGGGGGTGCCGACATTTTTCGTTGAACTTCTGGGGGAGCGCGAGATGGTTGTGCGCAAACTTGAGATTTTTCCCATAGATATAGTTGTTCGCAATGTGGCAGCCGGCAGCCTGTGCAGCAGGCTTGATCTGACCGAAGGGATGGCGCTGCCGTTCCCGGTCGTGGAGTTTCACCTGAAGGACGACAAACTGCGCGACCCCCTGATAAACCACGACCACATTAAGATAATCACCTCCGTAACAGAAGGCGAAGTTAAAGTTCTTGAGTCCCGCGCCAAGGAGATCAACTGCCACCTGAAAAACTTCTTCTATGAGCGCAATCTGATACTGGTGGAATTCAAACTTGAATTCGGAAAAGATATTTCCAAACGGGTCCGCCTCGGTGACGAAATCTCCCCCGACACATGTCTCCTGTGGGACAGGGATTCTTATGAAAAACTGGACAAGGACAGGTTTCGGCGCGACCTTCGCGGCGCCGAAGAGGCATATCAGGAAGTGCTCAAGCGGGTATCAGCGGCGTGATTTTTTGGTGCATCTGGTGCCTTGGTGGTTAATTAAATAATAGATAAAATGCTTGATAAATTACATGAAGCATGCGGTGTGTTCGGCATTTATGCGCCGGATGAAGATGTGGCGCGGCTGACTTATTTCGGCTTGTATGCACTCCAGCATCGCGGACAGGAAAGCGCGGGCATTGCTGTCAGCGCAGGCGGCGACATCAGTTGCTACACCGATATGGGGCTGGTAACGAGGGCGTTCACCGAGAAGATTTTATCAATGATGAAGGGCGATGCAGCGATCGGGCATGTGCGTTATTCAACGACCGGCTCAAGCGTGCAGGCGAATGCGCAGCCGATCATCGCCGAGGGAAAAAGAACCGTTGCTTTAGGGCACAACGGCAACCTCGTGAATGTCTTCCGCTTCCGTGATGAACTTGAGCGCGACGGCGTTGTGCTGAAATCAACAACCGATTCCGAGATAATGGCGCAGATGATCGCACGGGACGAGGCTGAAACCACAGAGGATGCAATAATCAATGTCGCATCAAAAGTGCGCGGCGCCTTCAGTGTCGCCATGCTGTGCGACGGCAAGGTCTACGGCTTCCGCGACCCCTTCGGCATACGCCCGCTGTCCATTGGCAGACTGAATAACAGCGGGTGGGTCATCGCCTCCGAATCATGTGCCTTCAGGGTGATCGGCGCCGAATTCGTCAGAGATGCTGAACCCGGCGAAATCATCATGCTTGACGGCGACGGCTACCACAGCGTCCACCAGATGGAATCGCCGCGCTGCGCCACTTGCGTCTTTGAATTCATTTACTTCGCCAGACCTGATTCATATATACTTGATCAACTCCTCTATCAGTGCCGCAAACGAATGGGAGAGACTCTCGCACAGGAGAGCCCGGTTGATGCCGATGTTGTCATATCCGTGCCTGATTCAGGCACGCCTGCCGCCATCGGTTTCGCCAGGGCGTCGCGCATTCCTTATGAGGAAGGTTTTATCAAGAACCGCTATGTCGCCCGCACCTTCATTCAGCCAGATGAACACATCCGCTCACTGGGCATCAAGATAAAACTCAACCCCATCATGGAAACGATAGAAGGCAAGCGCGTTGTGCTTGTTGACGATTCCATTGTGCGCGGGACGACAAGCAGCCAGATCGTGCGCATTCTGTATGAACAGGGTGCGAAAGAAGTGCATATTCGGGTCAGTTCGCCGCCCGTTAAACATCCATGCTTCTACGGCATAGACACCGCCGAGCGGGAGGAATTGCTCGCATCATCCCGAAATGTTGAAAAAATACGGAATTTTCTCCAGGCAGATTCGGTCGCATACCTCAGCATTGAAGGAATGATCAGGGCAACCTGCGTGGACAGAGACAAATTCTGCCTCGCCTGCTTCAACGGCGATTACCCCATAGCCATCCCCCAGCAGTTGCACCTGACTAAACTCACCTTTGAAGACCCGAAAGCCCGCCAGCGCGATGATGTCTTCGCAAGAATCATTAAGAGATAAAATGATTCTTGTGCAAAAACTCCCAAATCAAACTGCTTAAATCGCTCGAACGACTTAAATTGTTTAAACTTTTACAACCAAACCCATAACATCCGAAATTATTCCCTCATACCCCCTTTTCCCGCCGTTGGTTCAAGTTTGCACCTTGAACCCAAATGCAAAGAATTTTATCTTTGAATCTTTGACATTTGATATTCTTATGACATTTGAAATTTGACATTCATTTGAAATTTGGAATTTGACATTTGACATTTGAAATTATCTCCCCCTTTCACCCTTCTCTCCCCTTCCTCCCCTTTCCCCCTTCTTCCCATTCCGCACTCCCCACTCCGCATTCCGCATTTTTTCATTC
>JBFMBQ010000419.1:0-11932 GCA_040755115.1 bacterium | reverse complement strand
TTAAAAAATTGTTTCTGTTTGTCTTTGAAGGTCTGCATAGTTCATTATTATTTGCATGTTGTTGTTTTTCAAGTGCTCTTTTACTCTTTTTTGTATGCTAACGACGAGACTTTTTGCACTGGAATCATGTTTGACATAAACTTGATGTGCACGGGAGTTTGCTTATCCATCGTGCGTATGACATCTTTCATCCAGCGGAAAAAATCCGTGCCCACTTCGTTATGAAAAACAGACCAGTCATAGCGCGCTGCTGGCGTTATGGTCAACATGTCATCGCCGATTTGCACATGTTCAAAATCAGAGAAATTCTTATGCCATGCACGGTTCAGCCTTGAGATACTTCCGTACTTTTTCAGAAGAAATTCCCGAAAATGCGGCATTACATAAGGGCGCTCGTCAAATCGTGGCTCGTTCGCAAGCGTGTAACTATGCAAGGCTGGTTTGTCTTTCACAAGCGGGATGATGACCTCAAGGAATCGGCGGATTACATTCCGTGCGTTAGTGTCCGAAACACAGAACCTGATGTCGCCATTTTCGCAACCTTTGATCTGGTGATACGCCCCCATAGCCCACCCTGGGAAGTAATGCGGCGAAAGTTGAAGGTTAATCATAATGTTATGTTTTTCAGCCAAGTCAAGGTATTTCACGACCTCGTTTATAATTGCGTCCGTCCGAATGTCTTGCGGGTTCGGTCCGAAAACAACGCTGCTTGGTCCCAGTTCTATTTGAATCAGGTTGAAACCATATTCAGGAAACTTCGGGATATCAGCACGGACCTTGCCGAAATGTCCAAAGCCTCCGAACATGACCTGAGTGTCGCCGGCAAAGAAGGCACCGTTTTTTATGGTAATGTCTCGGAGTTGTGGTTTTGGGATAGGACGGTTTCGCTGCGGGTCGTTCAGTAACGCCTGCGCTTCGGCGATCGCTTCATCAAGCGCCTCATCAAGATAGCCGCGAACATAAGCAGCACGCTTTGGTCGTCCGTTTTTTTCGTCGTCGCTGGCATAGACAACGAAATCCTTCGCCAGCATGAGGGTGCTGCGAGCATACGATGCATCTAATCCTGCCTGTTCTATTTCGTCAATATATTGCGCAAGACGATCCTTTTTGATTTCCAGGTCTGTCTCTTTTGGATGCCTCGTCGTGATCCAATCAACATCAGGCGTCTCATCTTCCGGGATAGTTGCTGAACAGAAAGGGCAAATCCATATAACAGCACACACCAGTGCAACAAAAAAACCTGTATTTATGCGCCAAATGATTTTTATCTTCATTGAAGCGCGCTTCAGCCCCCCTTCCCTACCGGAGGAAAACGACCCGCAGGCGGATGGTTTCCCTTGATGTGGTTTGAAACTGTATTTTCACGACACGACCCTCTACCATCCATTCCAGACCATGAAGGCTATCCCCTCCAGTGACCGAACCAAAGGCGTATCCGTCCGGTGTGTAAACGGCGATCTCAAACGGCTCATCCTCAATCCCCTCAAACGCAAGGTTCAATGTGTGGCTTTGTTCGTCCCACCGTTCCTCAAGCAGGTCGGTGGCGCCCATAGTGATGTGCCGCGAAGAGCCGAGAAGTTGCGGGACGCCGGACTTTTCACGAAGCGACACGATGGCGTCGGAATGGGCTGGGATGGTCATCGCAAGTTCGTCGGTCAATTCGCCGATAAAAGTGCCGTTCCAGAATTCATAGGCGAGCCAGGTTTTTCCCGCCATCCCGACGCTTTTGAAGGGCAGTATAATGCGGCGCGGGGCGTCTGGAATTTCCTCGCCCGTCGTCAGGTCAATGTTTCGCCCCCAGTTGAACAGTCCCGCGACTTTCCATCGCCCGCCGTTTGGACCTTGCGCGTCCAGAACCCATGTTTCAGGCCATTCCATCTCAAACAGGTCAACGGGGCGCGCGCTGCGCCGGTTCACGGGCATGATGCGCGAGAGGACATGCTTCCACTCCTGCTTCATAGTCGTCCAGGGTTCACCCAGTTTAACAATGCCGCCCGTCAGTCCGATGAAACTCACGAATGCGCGCGACTCGTTCAGCGTAAGACCAATCTTTGGGTCTTTTTCAGGTCGCGGGTCCTCCTCGCGAAAAAAAATCTCGTCGTTGTGGTTGATGAACACCGTGTGGTTGAAATAGTAACGGCGCATTGCAGTGCGAAGTGTTGATTTGATTGACTGCGCCGTTGGTATGTCCTTTTCCGGTTCCCACCACGCCGGAGTGTCCAGGTTGAGGCGCACCGCATCGGCGGTGTCCCAGTTGATTCCCACCACGGACACATTCAGGAAAAACCTTTCGGGACCGAGGATATCGCGGACGATTTTAAGTCCGTCCCGATAAATCTCCGAGGCGGTCTTCGTCCTGTCGTAATAATCGTTCCCCGCCATTGCCCAGTAGGCGAAATCCAGTTTGATCCACTCGTATCCCCAGTCGTTGACGATCTTGACGAACAGATCGCGAATCCAGCGCTTCGCTTCCGGGTGGGACAGGTCCAGATACTCCCATTCCTTTGGAATGAGCGAGGAGATGAAAGACGACCTTTTGATGAACCAGTCCGGGTGATTTTTCCAGACTTCGGAATCGTGCGTGTGTGTGAATGCCGCAATCCACAAGCCGGGACGGAATCCTTTCTCCTTTATCCGGTCCGCGAGCCATTTCATGCCGTGGGGGAACCGCTCGTTTGCTTCCCACATGCCTTCGGTGATTTGGTATCCTGCATCCACCTGAAACCATTCAAGTCCATATTTTTTGAAGTCGCGCGCGGCAGCCTCAAGGTTTTGAAGTATGTAATCCTCATTGATGGAAGTCCCGATGCCGCCGGAGGAGGCGCCGCCGCACCAGGAGGTCCATCCCATCGGGATGGTATTGTGCCAGACGGTTTTTCCGTTCCAGTCCGCAACTGCTCTGCCATAGCCTTCAAGGGTATCAAATACATCTTTCGTCGTCGCGTCAAAATAGAAGGTTTCCATTTCCACAACTTCGCCCTGCGGCAGAGGAATGGATGGCTGGTAATAGGCGAGTGCCTCATAGCGTGAAAACGCCCGCCTTCCGGCAAGTTCCAGCGCTGTCCCGTCGCCTTTGGTCTTTACCCTGGTCAGCCCCTGCCGGTTCGTGAGAAATCCAGAAACAATCTGCTGTCCGGCTTTCCGGTCGTAGAGGCAGTTGTTCCAGTTGGAATCGGATTGTTTGTCGCCCTTGGAAATCCGAAGGTAAAAATCGTAAACGGGAAGGTCTTGAAGTCCCCCTCCGCTTTCCAAAACCTGCGCGTCCGCCGGCGAATCACCAAGAAATACCCCCGCTCCGTTTTCCCCGGCGGCGGTCATGGGACGAAATCGGCGAAGTGAAAGTTTTTTTTCATCTCGCGACCGAAGGAACGATGTAATCACCAGCCGACCATCGCTCTGGATAAGGTTGAAAGTCATACGAAGTTCAAGTCCGCTTGAAGGATGGAAGAAGACCGCTGTTAATGCGTCCGCTGTGCCAAGCGGGGTTGCAATGCCTCGCTCAATTTTCGTTTCCTCTGTTTTCATGTCGCGCGTGGAGACCGATTTGCTGTTCGCCATAACCGCTTCCGCCGCTGCACCGACTACGACCGGAGAGCCGTCGCTTCGTATAAGATCGTAGGTTCCCGAAAGAGTGTTCAGCGAGATGGAAATTCCAGATGATGCCAATGTAATCGGTTCACCAAAAGATTCATCCTGGTTAAGCGCGAAAGAGAATAAAATAACAATAACTATCGCAATAAAGTTTTTCGGGACTTTTGTTTTTTTCATTTTCTGATCACTTTTCCCCTTCTCCTCATTTCAACTTCAATCCTTTACGGATTCTGTCCAGCGTAATGGGAACCAGTTCCGGATTCCCACTTGACGCACAATGAGAATATCCATCGTTATCAAACCACTCTTTTGGACCTGTTAACTGTTCATAGATATAAGCAGCATTGCCTGTAAAACCCAGGAGAGTATCATCAAGAGATTCTTCTCCGGGTTCGCCTTCACCGAAATCAAAATCAATTTTGTGGTTATAGTCATAACTTCCAGGAGTATATCTGTAACTGGACTCACGCATAAGAGGATGACCGGCGCTCACAACGCATTTCTTCCCGCCTCCGATTATATAATCCACAAGGGTTCTTACCGCTATTCCGACCAGGCTTCTCATTGTTACTTTCGGATACGCACATCTGCCTCTCGGAGCAATACAATCTTTATCTGTTTCACATTTCATCATAGGGGCGTTCTCGCACCGACCCTCGTTTTCTCTATTCACACCGCACCATGCCTCCACATCCCAGGGGAGTGCAGCCCCTGTAATAAATTGATAATCCAGCGTAGGGGCAAGTTCTTTATAATACCAGTAGACGGGCGAAAAGGTTGCCATACCCCCTCCGCTGCATCCTGCCGTGCCAAAAGTATAATTCTGGGAAAGATTGTCATGAACCCACTTGATAATTGCCCCAGGTCTGCCGGAAAGTTCTCTTATGGTAGTCCCGTTTCCGTTCTTCCTACTGAACCATCCAAGCCGAATACCATCAAGTAGAACGCCCCCTTCCCATTTGACTTCCACAAGCCTTACCCCATCTTTCTCAAGTTCTCTGGACTCCTCACCACTGGCTCCCCATTCGGCGCCACCCATTCCATTGTAGATGAATAAAGTCGTAGTCCCTCCACAACTCCAGCGCAACTCACCACCCATACCTTCAACAACAAATGCCAGATGGGGTATAAGACATCCTGAATGATCTGTCTCTCCGCTTACCGTGTAGGTGCAATGCTGCCACCCTTCAGCACAAATCTGTCTGCATGTGTAAACAATAGAATCTTGAGTCAGATTCTGCGTGTCCCACTCAGCCCCGGCACACACTGTTACATCAGGTAAAAACACTGCCTCATTCTGCGACTCTGCATTTTTGCAGTATAATGAAATAATAATAATCAACCCTACAGCCATTTTGATTGGGAGCGCAGGATTGAAAATGACCCTATGTATTAAAGTAATAATACTCACTTATTTAATATTGTTTGTTTGCGCGCTCTCTGCGCAGTTTCATGACGGCGTCCAGATGCTCTTCACCGCTCACGGAAAAGATATGGCTGCCATCAGGTCTTGCGACATAGTATAGAAACGGCACGGCGGCGGGATGGAGTGCGGCAAGGAGCGAGTCCAGACCGGGGTTGCAAATTGGTCCCGGCGGCAACCCTTTATACAGATAAGTATTATAGGGGGAATCAATTTTAAGGTCTTCGTAAAGGAGTCTTTCTTTTCGCTCCGGCAAGGCATACTGGACGGTTGCATCGCACTGAAGGAGCATTTCCCGCTCAAGGCGATTTCGAAGGACGCCTGCGATTGTTCTTCGTTCTCCCTTGAGTTTCGCTTCTTCCTCCACAAGTGAAGCAAGTGTTACGATTTCCGGCAGCGTAAAATCCTGCTGTCCTGCTTCATTAATGTATTTTTCGGTGAAAATGTCAAAGAAGCGGTCGGTCATTTTCTGGATATATCTTTCACACGGCGCTCCATGATGGAAAAAATAGGTGTCGGGAAAAAGAAAGCCTTCAAGTGATTCAATCTCATGGCTTCGGAGGTTTATGAAATGCGCTTCAGGGGCGCTGACAATGTCCATCCATTCATCATAATCGCACAGACCGGCTTCATCCATTCGTTCGGCGATCTCGCTTGCGGTGAAGCCTTCAGGTATTGTTATTCGGACATCCATCTGGCCGCCGTTGTGTGCCGTGAGGACAGAAAGAATTTCCTGCGTGTTCATAGAGGGAGATAAGGTATATTGTCCTGGTTGTATCTTGGTTTCCTTGTGCTGGATGAGAGTCAGAAGGCGGAAGAAAGATGCGCTTCGGATGAAGTGCTGCTGCTTTAACCGCATTCCGGCGGCGGCAGCGGTTTCTCCGTAATTTATATTGAAGGCGCGTGTTTCACCGTTGCGGTCAGCGGGGGAATCGGAGTAAATAATAAAGATCAGTGCAAGAACAAGGATGGAGAGTAAAAAGACGATAGCAGATTTTAATATTTTCATTTAATCCGTTATTTTAGCATCAAGGGGAAAAGGATACAAAATTTAGTATTGTCATGTCAACGACCGCACGCCGCATGTCATGAATTTTTTTAAAACGAATAATGAATAACGAACATTGAATTTCGAATTATGAAATTCTTCTTCCTTCAACATTCGTCATTCCTTGTTCGATATTCGGCATTCAATAAGTTCTAACTTTTCAGTTCTTACTTATATTTAATCAAGTGCGCATAATGTCTGAAAAACTGTCCTGAAAAGGACGCCGCTTTGATTGTCCAGTTTTCATCGTTCATCACGAGGCAGGCGAAGGCGAAGGTGTTGCCTTTTTCCCATTTTGCAAAACCGATCATCCATGTGAACTGCTCGTGCGGTGTTTTTCCGTTGAGGGAGCCTGTTTTGCCTGCGACTTTCAAGGGAGCAGCGATGTATCTGCCATTCTTGTAGAAGCCGCGGTATGCCGTGCCCCGCTGGTTGTGAACCGTTGATTCCATCATGCGTGCGAGGAAGAGAGCGGTATCTTTCTTGATGGGTCGCGCCAGCACCTGTGGTTTGCGGCGAAATATTATCTTACCATCTTTTTCTATATTTTTAATTATATAAGGCTGCATCATTGTCCCGCGGTTCATCACCGCAGACGCAATCATTGCCGCATGAATCGGTGAGATATACACTTCCCCGAATCCCGCGCCGGTGCTTCCGAGTGAATATTCATCTTCGCCTATCGTGTAGGTGCTTTCCAGCAATGGGAGATCAAAATTAATTTCAGAGCCGATCAGAAATTTTTTCATATAGTGTTCCAGATTCGCCCTGCCGATCTTTACCGCCACACTTGCAAGGATGGGGTTGCATGAATATCCCATCGCATCAGAAAGACTCACGCTCCCATGCTTTACTCCAGCCGGGTCATGCACCGAACCGTGATCAAACCTCGTCACCCCGCGGCATTCCATGACAGATCGCGATGAGAATATGCCTTTTTCAATCGCTGCGGAAGCCGTTACTATCTTCATCAGCGATGCCATTGGATAATCACCGCTGCGGATAAACGGCGACAGAAAGCCCGGTCGCGAATTTTCTGATGAAATCCTCTTCGCTTTCCTCATGTGTCCCGCCATCGCAAGCACCGAACCTGTCTCTGGCTTCACAGCGATAAAAATACCCATAGCGGGGTTATGTTGTTGAAGGAGTCTTTCCGATAAATCCTGCATTACGGGATCAATCGTGAAATGAATTCTGAAATTCTCATAATCGCCGTAACAACCGTCATTATTGCATTTCATCTTAACTTCCTGCTGCCAGGACGCAGGCATGAAGTCGGCAGGTTCATTCGCCCCTGCAAAATGTCTCCGCTCACGGATGTAGAGGATTATCAGTATCAACAGTAATATTGCCAACAGGCAACAAATAAAAGATAAAAGTTTGTTTTTTTTCTTCATCTGGCTAATCATACACAATATTGCACAAAAATAAAGATTTCTTGTAAAGGGCGCAAAGATGCAGGGGCGACCTGCCGGTCGCCCCTACTGATCGTTGACTGCTGTGCATTTGTGGTTTCTTTTTATATCTCCTCAATACTTTTTATGAGTTCTTCATAAGTGAAAGGTTTCCTCTTGAATGCGGCGACACCCATACTCATCGCCTCGGGCTCCACGCTGTAATCAGCACTGGCGAATATCACTTTGACGCTGGGGTCAATATTCAGGATTTCTCTTGTAGCCTCAATCCCGCTTTTCACGGGCATTCTGTAATCCATAATGATTACATCAGGATGCTCGTTCATCTCAAGAAACTTTTCCACTGCCTCCGCGCCGTTCCGAGCACACCCCACTATAATATGGCCGCTTAGTTCCAGCGCTTCAACATAAAACTCCATGAGGTCAATCTCATCTTCTACAATAAAGACATTCTTAGGCATCAAATTATCCTTTGGGGAGAATTACCTTGAAAATGCTCCCCTTGGAATGATCCCCTTTGACCCGATCCTCAATAAAAATGTTTCCGTTAAACTTGTCTACTATCGCCTTCGCAAGGAATAAGCCAAGCCCCATTCCTTTCTCCGTGCCGATCCGTGAAAATCTGTCAAAAATCCTGTCCTTCATTTCATCAGGAACGCCAGAACCATCGTCCGAAATGCTTATCTCCCAGTAATCGTCTCCATCCGTTTGTGCATCTTCTATTGAGATCTCTATTTTTACTTTATCGCCGGGAGCATGCTTCACAGCGTTCTCAATTAAATTCATAAATACAGACCCGATCAAATCTGTGCACATCGCCTTTCTGACTGCTGTTGGCTTGAATTCCACTTCTATTTCCCTCTGCGGATACAATCCCCTCACCGTTTTCAATGCTTCTTCAATTGACTTATTTAAACTGATGGGTTTGAATTTCTCTTCCTCCATTTTTTCCATCCGTGACAAGGCTCTGACTTTTGAAATGAGGTTTTCGCTTTTTGCGATCTGCCGTATGCACGCCTCCACATATTTCTTTTGTTTTTCATCCAGAACTGTCTTTGATTCCAGAATATTGAGATTCCCTAAAATCGTCTGGTTGAAATTCGTCAGATCGTGCGACATAAGATCGTTGTATAGTTCAACTTCATCTTTCGCCCTGCGCAGCATTTCCTCCGCGCGCTTTCGCTCCGAACTTTCCATCGCAAGCGAGATCAAGTCCGCTATTGAACCGGCGAATTCCTGTTCTTCTATTGTCCATTCGCGCATAGGACCGATGTGTTCGTGACAGATGATTCCGACATTCTTGCCGTGCAGCCGAATCGGGACATCCATCATAGAAGTGATGCCGTGGACTTTAAGATAATCTTCCGTGAACTCGCTCGTGCGCGGGTCGGCATACACATCGTTCGCGGTGATCGTCCTGCTCGTCTCCAGCGCCCTGAAATAATTGGGATATTGATTAACTGAAAGTATCGCACCCTTCTCGTGTGTGTTTTTATCATGCAGGTATTGATCAATGCAGGTGATCTGGGAATGGTCTTCATTGAAAACCCACACGCCGACGCGCTCAACTTCCAGAGTCCGTGCATCGGCTTCAGTTATTCTTTTCAATGATGTTGTCAAGTCCGTGAATTCCTTTTTCGCCAGTTCAACAAGTGCGATCTGCTGCCGTATTATTTTTTCAATTCTCTTAATTTCCGCTTCCTCTGCTTTCCTGCGTTCGGTGATGTCTTCAACAACGCCGATTATGCCGCTGATATTACCTTCTGCGTCATACTGCGGCGCTGTTGAAAGGCTTATATAAATCGTTGAACCGTCCTTTCTCCGGCGGATCAACTCTACTCCTGTGAACGCGTCTCCTCTGAGGACTCTATCCCGCAGTGCCTTTGATTCTTCCTTTCTATCTTCGGGCACAAAAGGCATCGTGCGTCCGAGCACCTCCAGTTCATTCCAACCGAAAATGCGTTCTGCTGCGGGGTTCCATATCGTGATTTTTCCTTCGGTGTCAAGGGCGACTATTGCCAGAGGGGATGCTTGAATTAACACCTTGAGTTTTTCGTTGGATTCCTTGAGCGCTCTTTCAGCCTCTTTTTGCTTCGTGATGTCCCTTGTTGTTACAAGGATGGATTTCGGATTGCCGTGGACATCATTAATTAAGGCGGCACTTATTTCGCCGATAAAAGGGACCCCATCTTTTCCGAAAATTTTAAATTCTATATTTCTTACAAGTTCCTCTTTCAGGATTTTTTCAAAGACGGACATTGCGTATTCATGATGTTCAGTAGCAATGTATTTTATGATTCCTTTGCCTAAAACTTCTGCTGTATTTTCTGTCCCGTACAATTCAAAGGTTCGTTCAGAAACATAAGATATAGTTCCATTTAAATCTATAATGGCGACAGAATCCGGGAATGCCTTTACGAGCGTTCTATACATTTCTTCTGATTCGCGGAGCGCATCCTCCGCCCTCTTCTGCTCGGTGATCTCAAGTGCTGTTTCCACTGCACCTATAACTTTCCCTTTCTCGTCATTAACAGGAGAACTTCGTATAAACCATACTCTCCCGTCCGGCGAGACAATCCCTCCCTCATTTGGTTTTCCGGTTGCAAGAGTTTTTCTCACCGGGCAATCTTCGCATGGCGCACCACGCTGATGCCATATTTCATAGCAATGCCGTCCGACCAATTGCTCTGGAACCGAATTAACCGAATCGCCCGCGGCTTTATTTGCCCATAATACTCTCATCTGCGTGTCGTGATACACTACGAGTTCCGACATACTGTCCAGAAGCACAGCCTTTTCCTGTTCACTCCTCCCGAGCGCCTCTTCAGCGCGCTTTCGTTCAGTGATGTCAACCGCCATTTCAAACCGCACGGTGCGTCCATCGGGCCATTTGATCGCCTTGTCAATGCAGCGGAACCAGCGATCTATTTTATTGTTGTGGAACTCCCATATATATTCAGGCATCGCTCCCTTGCCGAAGATTTTACCGTTCGTGCAGAATGGGCATGGCGCATTCAGGTTCTGAAATGTTTTGTAGCATACTGTGCCGATTATGTTCTCGCCGAAAGCATCTTTGAGCGATTGATTTGCATAGAGGATTTCGTGGGTGTTCGGGTCGGAAACATAAATCATCTCATCCGTGCTGTTGAAAACTGCGAGGAGTTGCTGCCGTTCAAAGGAGAGCGCCTCTTCAATTTTTTTGTTTTCCGTTATATCGCGGGAGACGCCGAGAACGGCGTTGACTTTACCGGTTCTGTCTTTGATTGGAACGAGTTGCGTGCCGAGCCATACTTCCCGTCCGACAAACGGTGTCCTGTCTTCAACATACATCGGCTTTCCTGTTCTGAAAACTTCTTCAAGGTTGCGCTCCTGGTGATCCGAAATCTTTTTTGGGAAAAATTTTTCGCGCGGCTTGCCGATAATTTCTTCAGGGAGTTTTCCTAAAAGACCCGCAGCATAACTATTTACATACTGGACAATTCCGCCGCGGTCTATCATGAAGATGAAATCCTGCGCCGACTCTGCAAGTATCCGGTAACATTCCTCGCTCTGGATCATTTCCTCGTAGATTCTTTTGTGTTCAGCCTCTGCTCTCAAGGTCATAATGCCGTAAGTCAGATTCTTTGCCAGTCTTGTTAAAAGTTTTACTTCTTCTCTGTCAAAGGCATCAGGCTCAGTGGCATAGATATTCAGAGCGCCAATGGTTTCGGCGCCGATAATCAGTGGAACAGCGATTGAAGAGGCGTATCCGCGCTTTTTCGCTTCTGCGCGCCAGGGCGCAAAATTCGGGTCCGTCATAATCTTTCTGGCAATTTGAGGCTTGCCTGTTCGGATTGCCCTCCCTGTCGGTCCGCGACCGCGCCGTGTATCAGCCCAGGTGATATTTATTTTTTCAAGATAACCTTTTTCGTATCCTGCATGCGCCATCGGGCGCACGGTCTTTTTCTTGTCCTTCACTGCATAGCCGACCCATGCGAGACGATAGCAGCCCTCAACAATGACCCGGCAGATTCTGTCCAGCAATTCAGTTTCAATGCGTGCTGTAACTACTGCCTCATTGCAATCGCTCAGCACCTTGAGAGCATGTGTGATCCTTCTTTTATCCTCATCGGCGCGCCTTCCCTTTGAAGCCTCCGCCTTCAATGTTTTTACCTGCTTCTTTAACTCGGAAATCTGTTTTGTTAGATTTTTATACGGCATACCTTTTTTCATATATGCCCCTGAAATATTTTATTTTTGACTATTATATATCCTGTCTGTGAACTCTCAATTGGATTTTATCAGAAGACAAGCGTTTAATCAAACATGATATGCCACGAAAGCACTAACGCACAAAAAAGACAAATTTTATTGACGCACACAAACGCCGACTTATAATTCAATTATCACAGGAAATGGAAAAGAAAATAAATAAAGATACAAAACCGACTACCAAGAAAAAATTCATCGGCGTTC
>JBFMBQ010000418.1:0-7884 GCA_040755115.1 bacterium | reverse complement strand
ACGATTATTCAGAGAGCGAGGGAGTTCGGCGTCAAAAGGATATGGCTGTTCGGCAGCATGTTAGGCCCCAACCTTGAAATTGAACCACAAGATATTGACCTGGCTGTGGAAGGGGTGCCGCCCGAGAAATTTTTCAGATTCTGGGGGAGACTGGATTCGGCTGTCAGGAGCAACATTGACCTTGTTTACATGGATAATAAGCCGCCAATCCGCCACATCGTGATGAAGCAGGGGGTTATTATCTATGGTGAATGACGATACTTACCTCGCCTGACTTGTTATTTCTTTTCTTTTTTATTGTTACAATAGATTTGTAAATTCATCAACCGTGAGACCGCTATCCCTGATTAATCTTCTTAATAATCCTCTATCAAGTGGCTTGTTTCCATGGACTGGAATGGACAAATTATAGAAATGCCTTTCCTTTTTCAGCACATGGTGACTTCCAACAACACTTGCTTCATAAAAACCCGCCTTCTTAAATGTTTCTATAGCATCCTTGCCTGTTATGACCGGGAGGCGAGTCATCAGATTGCAACCTCATATATTTCCTGGGGCTGCTTAATTTGATCGGGTATTTCATCTCCATATTCAGCAATTAACCACGCTTGTATTGCTTCTTTGATATTCTCAAGCGCTTCTTCTACCGTATCGCCTTGCGAAACACATCCAGGTAGCGCAGGACATTCTACAACATATCCGAAATCTTCTCCCTTGGATACAATTACCTTAAACTTCATATCAGCACCTCTTAAACTTTAATAAACTCTGGACATCCACTATTTTTGTTTATATTTTCGTAACATTTTAGCGAAGTGAAGTTATCTTTATCAGAACATATTTTCGCATAGTTGTAGGGCGGGGTCTCCGCACCCCGCCGTCTTCGGCGCGATACGGAAATCGCGCCCTACAGCGCTTCACATGGCTAAAATGTTACATATTTTCTAATATTAATTCTTTATTTTCAGAAGGAATTTGTCAATATTTGCAAATTCACTAAATGTGCAGGCGATGGAGTATGCGTTTGGCGAACTGCCGTGCGGTCTCACCGATCTGATCATCGTCAATGATGCTTTGAAGTTTGCGAGATACAGCGCGGATTTCCGATAAAGTCGCATGCAGTGAAATATTGGCTTCAAGTATGAACGAAGTGATTATATGCCAGACTTCGTTCAGCGCTGAGGCGCGGACGAGGAGTCCGAGGTGATCATATTCATCAAAGATCACCGCTTCCTTCCGCGGGTGCTCCACAAATTGAAGTAAGTTTTCGCAGGAATGCGGCGGGGCGATCCTGTCGCCGCCGCCTGCTATCACGAGCGTCGGAATTCGCAGCGGCACGATCTTCCTGCCTACAACAAAATCGTTCCCCGCCCGCCCTTTCAGGACTGCCTGCGCAAATTCAACAAGAATATATGCGGTCTCATCCGAAAGCGCAGTGCGGAAGAAGGCGGTTGAGGTCTCCCGATCAAGATGTTCAAGGTTCAGAAAATTGTATGCGGCGAGACGGAAACCCGGCAGGTGCAAAAGCAAAGTAATTAAAAATTTCTGCTCCCGTGAAAGTTTCTGTCCGCTGCGTATTCCGATGAGATCAAAAACTTTGTGCGCTTCCTTGCCGAACCACTCTATTGGGAGCGCAAGATTGATCTGCCGCCTGTGCAGTCCGATTATCCGAGCGAGAAATACCGCTATCAGTTTTGTATAAATTTCCTGTGATTCCATGAAGGTCGGCGCTGCGATAGTAATAAGGGATTTGATCCACGAGCGGTCTTCCGCTGCCATCACTTCCATGCCGCCGAGACTGTGACCGACCCAGTGGACACCGTCAGGCTTTCTGATATTTAATGCCGTTACTTCACGCACAACCGGCGGAACCTGTTTTATAACCGCCTCGGCATATTGCGGGACATGCCCGCAGTGATGTTCAAAGGTTGGTTCAAGCACTGCCCGCTCGCTTCCGACATTTTTAACAACCACGACGAAACCCTGCCGCGCAAGGTAGGCGGCAAGACTTAAACCGAAACTGCCGTCGCCGATCAGCGGTTCAAAAGTCCATGTCTTTGCATTTGCGGAAAAACCGTTTGCGAGGAAAATAAAAGGGACATCAGGTTTGAGGAGACGGGGATAATAATAAATCAATATCCCCGGCTTTGCGCCTGATTTCAGAGTGAGATTGGTGTCAATGATTTTAATTTCAGCATCTTTATGACGCATTTTTTGAATGCAGAAGGCAATAGATAGCAGGTAGTTTATCGGCGAGGTGCGGAGACCCCGCCCTACAATTAGTATTCCCCCCTGTCAAAGGCGCCGGCAGTGATGAGGACCTCGCGAGGTTTCACGCCGTCGGATGCGCCGACAACGCCGCGGTCTTCCATCACTTCAACGAGCCGAGCGGAGCGATTGTAGCCGATGCGCAACTTGCGCTGAAGCATTGAAATTGAAACCTGTCCTGTATTTAAAACGATCTCTACCGCCTTGCGATACAACTCCTCATCTTCCGTTTCCATAAACTGTCCGCCAGCACCTGCTTCCGCGCCCTCGCCTGCATCAAACTTCAAAGGATATTCCACCACGCCCTGATCCTTCCAGAACTTGATCAGGCGGTTAAGTTCCTTGTCTTTCACGAAAACGCCCTGAAGGCGGATCAGCCTGTTTGAATCAATAGGCATAAAGAGCATATCGCCGCGCCCGAGCAGCGCCTCGGCGCCTTTCTGGTCCAGCACCGTGCGCGAATCCACCTGCGATGCGACCGCAAACGAGATGCGCGACGGGATGTTGTTCTTAATCGTTCCCGTTATCACCTTCGTATCCGGACGCTGCGTCGCCAGCGCCATGTGTATGCCTGTGGCTCGGGCGAGTTGCGCTATCCGGCAGATATACATCTCCACATACTGATTCGGCGACGAGACCATCATTAAATCCGCAAGTTCGTCAATCACAACAACGATGCGGTGCATCTTTTCATCCTGCTCCCCAAGCATACCGTTATAAACATCAATGTTGCGCGCACCCATCTCGGCAAATATCTTGTATCTCTTGTCCATCTCGGCGGTAACCCACCTCAATGCACTTGCCGCCTCCGCCACCTCCCTGATCACAGGCGTCAGCAGGTGCGGTATGCCATCATACGGCGTCAACTCAACGCGCTTCATATCAATCAGGATGAAACGGATTTCTTCAGGATAACGCCGTGCTATTATACTCGTGATGAATGAGTTTATGCACACACTCTTGCCCGAATTCGTCGAACCTGCTATGAGAAGATGAGGCATCTTTATCAGGTCGGCGCATATCGGATTGCCTCCGATGTCCTGTCCGAGCACGAACGCCAGCGGACTCTTGGCGTTCTGAAAAACCGGTGTCATATAGACCTTCCTCATCGGCACCATGAGTCGCTCCTTGTTCGGCACTTCAATGCCGACAGCCGATTTCCCAGGTATCGGCGCCTCTATCCGAATCGTTCGCGCATCCGCCGCAAGCGAGAGCGCTATGTCGTTGCCGAGCGAGATCAACTGGCTTACCTTCGTCCCAGGCTCAAGTTCTATCTCAAAACGAGCGTAAGACGCCCCCTTAACAACATTCACAATCTTTGCCGGCACCTGGAAACTCTCAAGGGTCTTTTCCAGTCTCTGCCGCATCGCCTCGTCTTCGGCGGCATCGCCTTCATCATCGTCAGGATCAAGCCAGTCATCAGGCGCAGGCAACTTCCATGTATACCGCACGGGCTTTTTCCTCGTATTTATCTCAACAACTGGAAGTTTTTCTTCCATCAGCGGCTCTTCTATCTCTTCCTCGTCCTCTTCCTCCTCTTGTTCAATCACCGGCTGCGCCGCTTCCTGAACCGCTTCTTCCTCATCGATAAGCGGTGTTTCAAGTTTAAGTTCCATACCTGAAGACGGCTGAACAACTTCTTTCGCCTTTGCAGATTTCCTGATATGCGGTTTCACTAATCCAACTAAATGCTTTGTAAGCGATGAAACAGCATTAAAGATTAGATTCGTTCTATGTTGAAAGAAAGACAAAACAGTCTTTGCAATCTGCATTGTCTTTCTGTAAATTTCAATATAAGAGATACGCAGCGCAAAACGCACATAAATCAGAAAAACGGATGATATCACAAGTAAACTCCCGACCCTTCCAACAGAGCGAAGAAGATTGCATGCAATCGCAGCGCCGATTATGCCGCCGCCCTCGCGCAGCATTGATTCGTTCACACAAAAATCCACATCAACAGGCGCACGCACCAGATGATAAAAGACCGCCGCAAACACTAATAGAACCGCCCCGTGCAATATCACTCGCAGCAACAACCTGTTGCCGGTCAGCGCCAAGCCTGCGAGAATGAAAATCATCACAGGCACCGCCATCGCCCATACGCCTAAAATAAATTGATAACAATCATTCATGGTGCGAAGAACTGTCGCCTCCCTGCCCGCCGTCAACGCTATGATGGAAAGAGACGCAAATAAAATTAAAAGTATCCCAGCCACTTCCCGCCTTACCGTGCCCTTTGTCTTGTCTCCCTGCTGTTTCTGCTTCCGTTTGGATCTCGCCATTATGCTTCTCCTGTGGTATTTCTATGTTATCTGATTTTCCTGCGTATATAAATCAATATTCGTTTATAAGCACCACTATCAACGGCTCTCTCTTTAAGTTTTTCTGAATCTTGCCCTTGCAAAAATCCTTTATCATCGCCTTCGCTTCCCTTGTGTCATCAGGAAGAGAACCTTCATATTTAAGATACTTCTTCAATTCCTTGCGCAGATTTTCAAACACTTCCGACACCAGCGGCGGATAGGGGAACCCGTGTATCTCAACATCAGGCTCAGTGCGCAACTCACGCGTCGCCTTGTCTATCCCGATGCTCACAGCCACCATCCCCTCGCCGCCGACCTGCCGCCGCTCTCGCAACAGCCCTTTCACAGCATCGCCCGCCTCGCCCTTGCCTACATAAACATCACCCGCTGCTATCTTCTCGCCTGCCTCAACCTCCCCGTTTCTCAATGTCAATATCGCCCCGTTTTCCACTATCAGATACTTGGATCGTCCCGCTTCGCTTTCAATCAAGACCCTTTCCAGTTCCCTTATGTGCCGATATTCCCCGTGAAAAGGGACCACACATTTCGGGCGCACCGCACGCACCACCGATGCCATCTCCTCGCCGCCGCCATGCCCGGACACATGCACGCCGGATTCATCTCCGAATATCACCTTCGCGCCAATACGACAAATATTGTTTATCACATCGTTCACAAAAGGTTCATTGCCGGGAATCGCACTGGCTGAAAGTATTACAGTATCGTTCCCCGCAATTGAAACATGCTTGTGCTGCCCCATTGAAACAAGACGCAGCGCCGAGAGCGGCTCGCCCTGCGTGCCTGTGCACATCACGAGCACATCAGAATCTTTGTGTTTTTTGATCTCCTGAACATCTCTTAAAATCTCATCTGAAAACTTCAGGTATCCCAGCCTGCGAGCAACCTCAATCACACTGACCATGCTGCGACCCACAATGAACACCTTGCGGTGAAACTTCTCCGCCATCTCAAAGGCTGTCTGGATACGATGCACATTGGATGCGAAAGTTGAAAAAATTATCTTCCCGGATGCACCCTTGAATATCTCCTCAAACCGCTTTTTCACAACAGCCTCAGACGGCGTCGTCGCTCTGTGCTGCACATTCGTGCAATCGCATATAAGCAGCGACACCCCCTCGTCACCCAATTCCTTTAAACGATTTATATCCGTCGGCTTCCCATCCACAGGGGTCTTGTCCATCTTGTAATCACCCGTGTGCACGACAAGCCCCTCGGATGTCCTCAACGCAAATCCGAAGTTGTCAGGGATGCTGTGGTTGACCCTGATAAATTCCACCTCCAACTTTCCGAGCCGAAGTTTCTCGCCACCCTGAATCTTTGTAAGTTTCAATTCCTTGAACCTGCGAAACTCCTCCTGCCGAGCCTCAACCAGTCCAAGCGTCAGTCCCCCGCCATACACAGGCGCACGCACCGCCTTCAGCAGATATGGAAGCGCCCCAATGTGATCTTCATGACCATGCGTCAGCACGATGCCCCTGACCTTGCTCTTGTTATCCTTGATATGCTGAAAATCAGGTATGACAAACTCACCGCCCGTAAACTGATAACCCGGAAACGACAAACCCGCATCCACCACGACTATGTCCTCGCCGGTCTCAATCACAAGGCAATTCTTGCCGACCTCGCAGGCGCCTCCTAAAAATATCAGATTAACCGCGTTACTCATCGCTGTTTCAATAAATGACTTTAGTACAAAAAGTGCATCCCATTTTAAAAATCAACTTTCACTTTCCCGACATACCTTTAGATTTTGCCCAAGCAGCAGCAACCGCATCCATCAGCGCGCTGCGGAAGCCGCGCCTCTCAAGCACCGCAACCGCCTCAACTGTTGTGCCGCCGGGCGATGATACCTCCGCCCTCAACTCCGATGGCTCAAGCCCTGTCTCCTCCGCCAGACGCCCGGCGCCCACTACTGTGCGCACCGCTAACTTCGTCGCCGTCTGCCTGTCAAGCCCCACCATCACTCCAGCATCCACCAGCGCCTCCATCATCATAAACACATAAGCAGGTCCACTGCCGCTCAACGCCGTAACAGCGTCCATCTTCTTTTCCTCCACCTCCACAACGCCGCCAAGCGCCCCAAACAGATTATTCACGAACCGGTAAACCTCAAGTGAGACACCACTGCCGCACGCAATCGCCGCTATCCCCTCACGAATTCTGCTCGCCACATTGGGCATCACCCTTACAACCGCACACTTGCCTCCAAGTGCACCCGCTATGCGCGCTATCTCTACCCCAGCCATTATGCTCACCACACTCTTTGACCTGCTCATCACCTCCCGTAACTCCTTAGCTGCCCCGGGAAACTGATCCGGCTTGACGGCTAAAAACACCACATCGCTTCTGCGCCCGACCTCAGGGATATCTTTCGCAGCGTGCACACCGAGCGACTCCGATAAAATCTTCACCTTCCCGCCATCAACATCGTATACCCATACCATATCCGCTGCGACTGCCCCGTATCCTACCGCACCCTTCACAAGGCATGAGCCCATCTTGCCAACTCCGATAAACCCAACTTTCAATTCTGCTTTCCGTTTTCTTGCTGCCATGCTTGCACCGCAAAATTGCAATTATAAATTCAAAAACATAAGAACTGCTCATCTCTCGTGAAACAGAAACGAGCCGCTGGCTTCCGCTCCCGAATTATCGTCAGGCGAAAGAGAAATATTTGAAGGTGTAAAGACGAAGATATTTTCCCCCACCTTGCGCGTGCAGCCTTCAAGGGCATAAACAATGCCGCTGACGAAATCAACGACTCGCTTTCCAAGTTCAACATCAAGTCTGCAAAGATTCACGATCACTGCCTTGCCGCTCTTCAGCGAATCGGCAATCCGCTGGGCATCGTCATAAGAATGCGGCTGATATATAGAAATCTCGGTCTGCCGCATCCGCTTCCCCATCGGCACAATCTTTTCCTCTTTATCCCTGTAAACACCTGCTTCTTCCATATCATTGTCATCCGATTCAAATGAAAAGAACGACACGATTTTCCGAATGATTCCAAGTTCTGGCATCACTTCCTCCTTTTTAATATGCTGTTTTTTTTAACACTTGTTGAACACAACAACTAAATTACATCAACTTCACCTTGCTTCCCTTCACAAAAATTCAAAATCCTTAATTCTTAATTCTTACTATCAATCACCTCCCCTCAAACACTGCTCTGCCTATTCTCACCATTGTTGAACCCTCTTCAATCGCCGCCTCAAAATCATCTGTCATCCCCATTGAAAGGTCTCTGAGCAGTGCGTGATCTTTTCTTGTCTCATCGTATATCTCTTTC
>JBFMBQ010000417.1:0-12473 GCA_040755115.1 bacterium | reverse complement strand
CACAAATCGCCAGGGATAACATTGTCCCGGATGAAATTCCCTGCAAGGGTCGCCGCCTTCAAATACTTTTTCCTCTTCGTTGCCCTCGCCAGACGGGCAAGAAAAAGCGCCGATGCCGCTGTCGGAGCAGCGCGTTCAAGAACCGGTGACGGTCTTACCCGCCCGCCACTGACGCTCACCCACGACGGAATTGAACCGTCTCCCTTCTGCACCTTCAGCAGAAAATCACCAAAATCCACGCATTTGCCAAACAGCAATCTGTCCCTTTCAAGTTCCTCATGCCACCGCAGCATCCACAAGCAAGTCGTGGCGTTATCAGGCAGGTGATACTCATGCACAAATTCAAACGCCCTTGTGCCTTCATACCAGAACACCTCATCCGATGCGGCACAACACACGGTGGAAAAAACACCCTGCTGAACAGGCGCAGCGAGCGCAAGATTTTTGATCTGCCGCGACCGCTCCATATAATATTTGTTCCCTCGCCGCCTGCCAAACCAGAACATGCCGAACGCTGTGCGCATATTGTTGAACCACGATTGAAGCGGCACTACCGGCGGCGCCGACATGCGAAAATTATGGATATAAAATTCAAGCGCATCGTTCAAAACCGATGACGAAAGAAGAAAATCCACGATTAACTCATGCAGTTTCTGCTGAATTTTTGTGTGGCGGAGATAGTTCCTCGTCCTGTCCGCTTTCATAACTGCGGGGTAATGTTTACCCGCAAAGGTCATCATCATAGTTCCACCGCATGTGCGGTCGTCCAATCTGAATTCCCGCCATATCCTGCCGCGCTTGAGTGCAAAATCAGTGCCGTATTCTGCATACCGGTCAAACGGGACTGTCTGCGGTTCAAGCCGAACTGCCTCGATCTTCCCGTATCTGTCCCATAAAAAGCCGACGACATCGCGCAACGCCTGATCGGGCGCGACAGCAGCAATATACAGGTGAAATTTCAATTTAATTACCGTCCCCCCTTTTACCCTGTGTCTTTCATAAGGTGCGGCTTCAAAATATGTATGACCATCAGGGGCGTAATTCTGAAAGCCGAAACCGATTTGTGGAACTTTCTCTGCGCCGAACTCCGCAAATCCCGCATCAAGGCATGTGGTCATCACTCGGTTGCTTTTCAGATATTCAAGGTCCGGCACAAGCGCAGCGGCGATTGATTCCGTGCAAAGCACAACGGCGGGCGAGCGGAAAATCTGATCCGCAATAACATGCCCATCCTTTTTCCTCAATGTGGGAATCCATAAGTATCTGAACGGCTCATACTGCCGATAGAACTTGCCGTCAGGCAGAAAAAAGAAATTGCAGAACAAAGATTTCAGTATCTTATTTCTTTCAAAGGTGCAGACTGTTTCAACGCCAATCCATTTTTCGCCTTTTTTAACAGAGAAATTAAAATCCATCTTAATTTCATCATTCCGTTCGGATAATTTCAGGACTGTTACGCCTTTTTTTGTTCTGATTTGTGGACTTTTTAATCTTATTGGTGATCTCCATTCGGAAGTTTTAGGTTTGACGCTGTCATGTGCTCTGCCCCCAAAACTCATAACCTGACGCCAGCGCCCGCCATCACATGCCTGAAAATCAAGACACGCATCTTTCCCGTCAGTGCGCACCAGAATCCGCACAAGTTCATTGCCAGTTAGCAATTCACTTCTCCGTTCAATCGCCTTCAATTCAGGGGCACGGCATGCCGTGTCCCTGCATCTTTGCGCATGCTGCTTGTCGTGAATTTTCTTAAAAAGAATAATGAATAACGAACATTGAATTATGAATTATGAAGTTTTTATTCATTCAATATTCGTCATTCCTTGTTCAATATTCAATATTCAATTTAGTTGTTTGTTCCCGCACCGCAACAATTGTGAATACGCTATTTCATTGTTAAAAAGATATTAAGGACTATAATCCTGCCTATCCTGTCAAATTAAATTTACTGTATTTTTTCAAGGAATTTTTTCGCTTCTTTGCCCACTGTGGAATCAGGGTCTATTTCAACCGCCTTCTCCCAAACTTTTTTCGCTTCTTCATTTTTTTTCAGTGAAGAAAGGACAAACCCATAAGTCAGATATATTCTCTGGTAATCGGGCGTAGCGCTGACGCCGTCTTCAAGTGTCTCCAACGCCTCATCGTTCTTGCCAAGATAAAATTGCGCCAGTCCTAAATCGTTATAGGTATCGCCGTCAGTGGGATTCAATTGAAGTGTCTTTTTGTAATACTCCACCGCTTCTTTATACTGCCTTGCATCAAAATAAAAGTCACCAAGAAGAGCGAGTGCCTCTACATCTTCTGGATTCACTTTCACACGCTCCAGAAGTTCCTTCTCAACCGATCTGTCAACTTTTTCCGTGACGGTTTGCTGTTTCTGTGGAAAATTTCCCCCTGCAACCCTCTGAAGATTTTTTGCCATATTCCCCGCCCACATCGCACCAAGAATAAAACCAACTGCAAGCATCGCAACACACAACAGAACGATCATCATCAGTTTTACATTTTTCATATTCTCCCCCTCACAATGCGGGAATTATAAACCGATGTTAAATTAATTTAAACCACAGAAGCACAGAGACACTGAAGCACAGAAACGGGAAAAGTGAGACGGTAGATGGTAAACGGTAAACGATTTAAATCATCTCACATCTCCCGTCTACCATCTACCAAATTACTTCTTACTCTCCGTAAAGCCAACGGGGTTATATCATGAGTCCAGATAGTATATAATATCTGCTTGAATATGAAGAGTTACCTTCGCCTCGGGGCACGGAATCTGCTGCGGCGGCGCAGTCGTTCATTGCTGACGGCGCTCGGCGTGCTCCTCGCAATCGGTTTTACGGTAGGGCTGCTCTCAATAAGCGAGGGCTTTATGCGCTCGTTTGACGAGTTGTTCGGGCGCACAGGGCCTGAGTTGTTCGTTATGGCAAAAGGCGAAGCGAAGATGCCCTATCCGCTGCGCGGCTCAGCGATGATACCAGAGGAAACATTAAAAAAAGCGGCGCGCGTCAATGGAGTGGAAAATGCGGAACCGATATTTCAGACCTTTTCCATTCACGGCAGCGGCGGTTTATCCGGCATGCCGACGATGGTTGCGGGTGTGCCGCCGGAGACTTTCCTCAAAATGCGCCCGACCGCTCAGATCGCAAAAGGCAGATTCCTGAAAAAAGATGACACGCTCGTTGCAATTATGGGCGATACCATCGCACACAATCTCAACAAAACTGTCGGCGACGAGATTGAACTCGTTACCGGCGTGAAACTCAAGGTCGTGGGCGTGATGAAAAAGAGCGGCTATGTCTTTGATTACTTCGTTTATGCGCCGCTTAAGGTGATACAGTATCTGCACGAGACACCGAAAAGAATCCATTTCGTGATGGTGAAACTTGAGAATGTTGATGAGATTGATGTGGTTACGAAGAGGTTGAAAAAAGAGTTCCCGAAAATGGATGTGCAGTCAATCAACGAACTTATTGATGAGGCAAAGAAAATGATGACTATCGCCCGTGCCGTGCATTTCGGCGTCTCCTGTTTTGCGCTGGTCATCGGAGTGCTGTTCGTGGCATGCACGATGATAATGTCGGTATCAGAGCGGCTGCGCGAGTTCGCAACTCTGCGCGCTATCGGTGCGCCGCGTTCCTATGTCCTGAAACTCGTGCTCGCCGAATCCATTACCCTGAGCCTGATCGGCGGCATCGGCGGATGCCTCTTCGGAATGCTCCTGTCTATGGGGATTGACCGGCTCTTGATGATATTTGTCGGCGAGACCTTTCTTCAAACCTATGTTTCGCCGCGCATTTTCAGCGGCGGTCTGGCAATCGCACTTCTTATAGGCGCTTTCGCAGGCATCCTGCCCGGATTCCTCATCTTGCGCAGAAATCTTGCTGACAGTCTTAAATATGAATGAAGTAGTCGGCGGCGGCTTGCCTTGCCCTTCCTTTGCACCTTGCACTATGCACTTTGCACTTAAATAAAAATGATAATTGAACTAAAAGAACTGACGAAGATTTATTTTATGGGCGAAGTGAAGGTGAACGCACTTGATGATGTGTCGTTGACCGTTAAGAAAGGCGAATTTGTATCAATAATGGGACCGTCAGGCTCCGGCAAGACGACGCTGTTGAATATAATCGGCTGCATAGACCGCCCTACGAGCGGACATGTGATGATTTCAGGAACAGATGTAACGGCGATGAGCGAACGGGAACTTGATATTCTGCGTCTGCACAAAATAGGCTTCGTCTTCCAGCGCATCAACCTGATACCGATACTTTCGGCAGCAGAGAATGTGGAACTCCCGATGGAGATAGCAGGTGTGCCGCCCGGCGAGCGGCAGAAGCGGACAGCGGAACTACTGCGCTCCGTGGGACTGGCGCACCGCGCCAACCATCGCCCCGGTCAAATGAGCGCAGGCGAACAGCAAAGAGTCGGTATCGCAAGGGCAATCGCCAACCAGCCTGACATCCTCCTCGCCGACGAACCCACAGGCAACCTTGACTCTAAAACCTCGCTTGAAATAATCACCCTCCTGCGCCGCTTAAACACCGATTACGGACAATCCATCATACTCGTAACCCACAACGCTGAAATCGGTGAAAGCGCACACAGAACAATCCACATCAAAGACGGGAAAATAATCTGATTTAGACGCTGAATACGCTGAAAACACTGATAGTGTAGAAAATCAAAATTCCAGATTCAAGACCTGATCAATCCCAAACTCCCTATTCTAAACTTCCAGTTCAAGACTCTTACCTTGTTATCCTTTCCATCCCAGATTTATCCACTCGTCTTTTTTCGTTCTTGCTATACAAACGGATAAGAAACTGGTAGCAGTTGCCGTGTCTTTTATATGAAAACTTCTGCCTGATGCTATTTGATTTGTTTCACTCCGAGGTCTTTGCATATTTTCTTTGCCAGGATATCCTTTATTTCAGAATGCCTCGGAACCGCGGATCGCTTATTCGTTGCGGGGTTATGCCACCATGAATGCCTGGCTCCCTCCCTTAAAAGTTCACATCCCTCGCTGCGCAGATGATTGAGCAGCGCAGTCCTCTTCATATTGCAATTTTCTCTTCCGTGTATCCGCTGCCGGCGGAATTCAGCGCATCCTGCCGATTGAACTCCAGCGCCTCCCTCAAAGTAATCTCCAGGGTCTCTTTCAATTCTTCATAAGTTTTTTCCTGACAATTAACTCCGGGAACTTCCTCAATCCATCCTACCCACCAATCGCCTTCTTTTTTAACGACAGCCGTATATTGGTTTTTCATGGTTTTTTCACCTCTACTTAAGAAGTTCAAAACGAAAGGGTCAATCCTTGAACTGGGAATTGAGATGATTTACCTCCGCCGATTTTTTGCTCTTTAGCGGTTTCTTCTTCAACGATATATAGATGACGCCCTCTTATTCAATTCGCAGTAGTCATATCACAATTAAATGCTATGTGATGTGAATGGTATTGTCAATTACCCATTCAAACCCTCAACAATCCTTACTCCCTTATTCTTAATTGGGAGCACTGAAAATCAATGCCATCAGAACATTCAATGTAATCTGCGCCTAATTTTTCAAAATTATTTCCTTTATCAACTCTGTTCTGTCTTGAATATCCTGGAAGATTTTAAGTTTATCTCCTTTTACATCGTCCATCTGTTCATCCACATAATTGTTAAGGTCGTTAAAATTTTTCACTGCCGATTTTGGAACACCAGTAAGCGCACCAGATTCATCGCTGCCCAAACTCTGCGTCGTAACTGTGAGCCAGAACAACAACATCTGGTCTTCAATCTTTTCATACGCCGTCCATAACGGCAGAACGAGTCCAGCCTGATAGAACCATTCTATCTCGCCGCCGTTGCCGTAATTATCCGCAAGAAAATCACGCACCCATACTTCGTTTAACAGGTCAGGCAGCGAGGCTGCCACCCTCGCATTCTCAACACACCACCGAAGCGAGGCTGCCATGCCTTCCTTTGAAATATTTTCGCTGCTCCCGCCTTTCTCTAATGTATTGAGAAACTCCTCAATACTGCCATAACTGCTTTTTAAAAAACCTGTTACCCAATCCGGCGCCCCAATGCTCTTTACATCGCCAACAAGAGCGCTGATATTTTTAAGTGCCCCCTTGTGCGCTGCATCGCAGTCCAGAAGATATTGTCTCGCCTGTTTAGGATATTTTCCCACGGCGGCAACATAAAAGATATATTCCGAATATCTCTGGGCGTGCTCTTTGTCCAATTTTCCACCCGTCGCCCTTTTGTATTTATCACGCGCATCAGCGATTTCCTTCTGGAACGGGCTTTCAGGATCAAGCAGCGGCGCAACACTTAAAAAAGAGACCTCCGCCGAACTCATCGCATAAGCAGTGCCAAAAATGGCTTTCACCCCCTTCGGTGTCATTGGCTTCTTCCCTGCCGCCCCAAACACGGGTATGCAGCAAGTTATGAAGATTAAAAGCAACCACTGGCAGATTCTGTTAATCATTATTTCCCCCTTGCGTATGTCGTTTTTTGCCCATTGATTATTCACGCAACCAATTATACAGCAAAATGGCAACTAAATTAATGCGCTTCGCTCAGATTTAAATAGACATGATTTATCAGGATAAAAATGATTAAAACCCGTCGGGCATATAAAATATAAACCACAGAGGTCTGGAAAACACGGAGAATAAAAAGAATTGTAAATTGAAAATTTGAAATTGGAATTTACGGCTGACAGGTATTGATATTTCTAATGGTCGGTATATGTCCGGCTGGCATTACGGGTACAGACGATACGGAAAATTTCTGCGGCAGAAGTGGATTCAGAGTCTTGTATTGAACATCAATAAAATAAACACTATTCGGTCCTGTGGGAATAAACACGAATCCCGGCTGCCCGAATACACTTTCCTTGCCTTCATACACGCCGCTGCCCTTATATATAAGTGTGTCAGCGATAAAACCGAGCGAATTGTCGTTGCTGACCCAGAACTTCACTTCATCAACAGCAAGATTCGGACCGCCGCTGTCAACTATGACCTGTATGTATGTTATCTGATCAACTGGTGTCAGGTTAAGAATGCTCGGCGGCGATGGGAAATAAGAATAAGTGGAATCTGTATTGAAAATATATCTAAACCACGCACGCTGCCCGCCGTTTACGCGCAGACTGGCACGCTCTTCAATCGTGTTCTTACTCTCCGGCACAATCGGTATTCCCAAGACATAACATCCGTGATCGTAATTTCCAGCGATGGACAAGCGTTTATCGGTTGTAATCTGATTATAGGTTGCCACTAATGCGGTCAGCGGGAAGAATTCATCAATTGAGCCGTCAAACATATTAATCTTCCCCTGCGTTCCTGATACAGAAACAGCGGGCGTGATCATTTCGCTTATAAGTTTCTGCCATGCTGGATGCGATGATGAAACATGCGCCTGTGAGAGCAGAGCATTCTGCCACGCGTTGGGAGATTTGACCGCCTCTTCCCATGCGTGAGTCCCGCTGAGCGGCACACCTGTCTTGATGCGATCGTCCCGCCCTGCTACAAGTAATGTTTCTACTCCGCCTGCTGAATAACCGGTTACTCCAAGTCTGTTGCTGTCAACATACTGTGGAATCATCTGCATGCAATTCAACGCCCTCATAATTGCCACAGAGTAACTCCAGAACCAACTCCCGCGTGTGTCGGCAAGCGTGTCAAACAGCCTGTAGCCATCCTGATAGTTCGGTCCAAGTCCTTCGGACTGCGTTCTCGGATTATTCGGGTCGCCCGAACCAGGGGCTGTTATTGCGACGGTGAACATTTTCAGCATAGCAGCCAGTTTCGGCGCATCGCTTTCCTGGGCGTAGCCCCCCAGTCCATGCGCCTGCACAACGCCCGGATAAGCACCGCCGCCGCTCGGCACCGCTGCAAAGCCGCGTATCTTGATGGGATGAATTTGACCATCCACCGATTCATACGAAATTAACTCAAGGTCCCAGGTGTTAACCGTTACAGGTAGATCATCAGGCGGTGTTACGACCGTTGAGCCGTAGTTTGAAAACACGCATTGTGTGGCGCCGATGTTACGAATGAAATTCATATCATACAATGGAACGCAAGCGTTGGCATCAACATCCCAGGTGTATTGAGATGAACATGTTACGCAGGCAGCGTCGGCTGTGGCAGGGCTTTTACAGTAAGTCATATAATTTCCGCCAGCCTGGCAATCGGCATAACCGGCGCAGGCAGGGGTAACACACTGGGAACCGTTCCATACCTGGCCCATGCCGCAGGTAACGCACTCTGCATTGTATTGACCGGCGTTCACACAGTGGTTGTCGCCGCCGCCGCAATCACTATCTGCCGAACAGGCAGGTGTTACACAGGTTTCAGTGTCTGGATTCCAGGTTGTGCCGCCGCCGCAGGTAATACACTCGGCTGTGAGTTGCCCATCATTTATGCAGCCGCCGCCGGGACAATCGGCATCGGTGAAACAAGATGGCGTTACACAGTATGATTTGTTCGGATCCCAGATTGTTCCACCTACACAAATAACGCATTCAGCATTCATACGACCGGGACTCCGGCAGTGCTTGCCTTCGGCACAATCGACATCACTGTAGCAGGCGGGCGTGAAGCATACCTGATTGGCAGAATCCCATATCTGTCCTGATTCGCATGTGATGCACACCGCAGTTACCAGACCGGGATTCTTGCAATATGTTCTCGCGGCGCCGCAATCGGTATGCGAATAGCATGCAGGTGTAATACACTCTGTTCCGCTCCATAATTGTCCCTCAGGACACGATTTGCACTGGGCGTCGGGCTGCCCGGGATTCTCGCAGTAATAACTATCTGCGCCGCACTCATCGTCGTTCCAGCAGGCAGGCGTTACGCACTCCTGCGCGGTGGAATCCCACACCATCCCGATGTTACATGTAATGCATTCGGCATCAACTTGCGCTGCATTTTTACAATGCTGATCTTGTCCACAGTCTGAATCACTGAAGCATACAGGCGAATAACATGATTGACTGACGGTGTCCCATATCTGTCCGGACAGGCAGGAAACGCATACCGCGTTCGCAGTGGCTGGGTCTTTGCAATATGTATCCGCAACGCTACAATCGCTATGCGTGCTGCAAACAGGGGTTACGCACTTTGCCCCATCCCAGACCTGCCCGAAATCGCAGGCTATGCACTTCGCATTAACCTGACCTGGATACAGGCAGTAGGGTTTTTCGGATGCACAATCTACATCAGTTGTGCACTCAACCGGCAGATAACACGCTGTGCCGTTCCATACCTGCCCTGCCTGGCACTGCACACATTGCGCATTGCTCTTGCATGGATTTTTGCAATAAGAACTTTCACCGATGCAATCGCCGTCTTCGGCGCAGGAGGTTCCAGTTAATTTGATATTCGTTTCAACAGGCGCATCTGCCCACACCCAGTATGCCGACCACGGCTTTATCAATGAAACTCTTTTGTATCTGCTGTCCGATGGAGAATAAGAATACGGACCTGCCGAAAACGCACCTGAGAACGAAACCGCCCCATCATCGGCACTGACATTATCTTCATTCCAGCACACCGGCAGTGAATAGGGAACGGAGAACAAATTCCATCCCGCGTTAAATTGAACATTGAAACTGGCACTCGGATTCTGAGCCCCAGTCAGGCTTATTGCCCTGGATGACGGCAGCCAGAGCCAGTAACCTTTGCCGGGTTCCATTTCTGATATATTGGTAATTGAGGGGATTGTCCGGTTTGTATCGGAGTAACTAAATATGATGAGATTTTTTAAATCGTCAATCACAATATCAAAAGACGGCTGGGAACAGGGAAGCCCTATTAAATTCCAGCCTTCCGGGAAGGTCTTAGTGTAGGTGTTTGCGAAACTATTTGCTGATATGGAAAGAAGGAGAATTATAAGAGGAATGCTGGATTTTATCATTCCGCTTTAATTATAACTCATGGGTTAAAATGCAATCAAGAAATATGTTTTAGATTGGATTTGAAATTTCTCGTTTTTTGCGATTTTTTTAATCATAAGATTTCAAATTTCAAAACTCTGATATTATAATATCAAAAAGCAATTTGAATTTTTTGACATTGAAGAATACAAAATGAAAGGAGTAAATAAACATGGCTGGGAAACTGAACGGAAAGAGAATTTTAATGATTATATGCCCTGCAAATTTTCGTGATGAGGAAGTTCTTGAACCGAAAGCGGCGTTTGAAGGAGAAGGCGCTGAGGTAACGGTGGCGAGCACGCGGGCGGGGCATTGCCGCGGTATGCTTGGCGCGGTGGTGCACGCTGAGAGTTGTGTTAAGGACACGAAAGCCGACGATTACGATGCTGTTGTGGTGGCGGGCGGTGCAGGGTCGCCGCAGTATTTATGGGACAACGCAGATGTTCATAAGATTGTGCAGGGCGCGAAGGAACTGGGGAAAGTTATAGGCGCGATCTGCCTTTCCACTGCAGTGCTTGCCAATGCGGGTATTCTTCAGGGGATTGAGGCAACCGTCTATCCCACGCCCGAATCAAAAAGCGCACTCGCCAAAGGCGGCGCAAAATATGTGCCGCATGATGTTGTCGCATCAGGAAAAATCATAACCGCCGAAGGACCCGGCGCAGCCAAAAAATTCGCACAGAAGATCGTTGAGGCAATGATGTAAGAAATTACTATGTTCAAAATAAAGTAAGGTTCAGGTATACATGATGATAGAAAAAATTTCTATTTCAGGTTTTAAATCAATTAAAGAGTTCAAAGATATGCCTTTAGGGAAACTGAATATTTTGATCGGTGCTAATGGATCAGGTAAATCAAACTTTATTAAGGTATTTTCACTACTTAATCACATTATTGACAAACGGCTTCAATTATTCGTGGGGCAGGAGGGAGGAGCTGACAAACTATTATTTTTCGGTCAAAAGACTACTAATAAGATAAAAATCGATGTTGATTTTGGCTGGAAATTATATTCGTGCACACTTTACCCTGGGGAAAATGATAGATTATTTTTCGCTGAGGAGAAATGCACATTTAAAAATGGTTCTGGAGGAATTCCTGCAATGGGATCAGGGCACAGTGAATCTTTAATACATGCACATGCCAAAAATCCGGTTGCAAGGCATGTATTAGAAACTATGAAGAGTTGGATTGTTTACCATTTTCATGATACAAGTTCATCCGCCAAGGTAAGGAAACAATGTGATATAAATGATAATCGTTCGCTAAGAAATGATGCGTCTAATCTTGCCGCCTTTCTTTATTTACTTAAAGAAAAACATGAGAATAATTACAGAAACATCGTTAATACTATGCGAATGGTAGCGCCTTTCTTTGAAGATTTCATACTTGAACCTTCAAGATTGAATCCAGAGATGATTTCTCTTGAGTGGCGGCACACAGGATCAGATAGTTACTTTAACAGCCATGCGCTTTCAGACGGCACACTCCGCTTTATATGCCTTGCCACGCTGCTGCTTCAACCAGAGCCGCCATCGGTCATTTTATTAGATGAGCCAGAACTTGGTCTCCATCCCTTTGCGATCGCTCTCCTTGCGGATATGTTACAGAGCGCAAAGGAAAAAACTCAAATTATTGTCTCTATACAATCCGTTGCATTCTTGAACCAATTTGAGCCTGAGGACATCATTGTGTTTGAAAGAAGTGATGAACAATCAGTGTTCAGAAAATTTTCAAAAGAAGAAATAAAAGATTGGCTTGAAGATTATGGATTGGGCGATCTGTGGGAAAAGAACATTATCGGGGGGAGACCCTGATTGTGGTGAAGGTTTTAATTTTAGTGGAGGGACAAACAGAAGAAAGATTCATCAAGGATATAATAACGCCACACTTAGAGAAATTTGATGTCTTTCCAATACCTATAATTGTAACCACAAAACGCGTAAAATCTGGCGCTGATTTTAAAGGTGGAATTAGTTCCTATACTAAAGTGAAAAGAGAAATACAACGACTTCTCGGCGATACAGGCGCAAAAGCAGTAACCACGATGCTTGATTTTTATGCCCTTCCCGACGACTTTCCAAGGAAAAAATCTATAATCAATATTAATTGTTATGGAAAAGTTAAAATAGTTGAAGATGCATTAGTTGAAGATGTAAATCACAAAAAATTTATTCCCTATCTCCAATTACATGAGTTTGAAGGTCTTCTTTTTTCATTGCCAGAAACGATAGCCAAACCATTTGCAGATATTACAACCACCGAATATAGACGACTCGTCAATGAATTACAGAACATCCGCAAAAGTTTCAAAACTCCTGAAGAAATTGATGACAACCCTGAAACCTGCCCAAATAGACGAATAAAAAAACTTATACCTTATTATAGGAAAGTCCTTTATGGAACAGTGATCGCCAGAAACATCGGACTTGATACAATCCGCCAGGAATGTCCGCACTTCAACCAGTGGATTGAGAAATTAGAGGCATTGAAATGAAACTCACCGTCCCCATAACAAAATTGTT
>JBFMBQ010000416.1:0-7266 GCA_040755115.1 bacterium | reverse complement strand
GGAATCCATGATTCTTGGGCCATAGTGCTCCACAAAATCGTTCCATGTTTTCGGATCACCCTTCAACAGGCGGGCAATCAGTTCTTCTTCATTCATATTTTCGATCTTTGCCATCGGGGGAATACTCATCTCCGGGTATCGCCCGGTCCACCCGGCTTCCATGCCTTCCGCGGCAGGTCTATTGATCTGAAATTCTATCACAATTATCCCTCCGAATAAACAAGCCTTTGGACATCAAAATCTCGGGGCGTGGTGAAGAATATGGTGGCATTCGGTGTTCTTTCTTCTTCACAAGGTCGTTCTGGCTGCAAGTTCTTTCACCCACCGTTTCGGGCTTGCACCATTTCAGACCCTTTTCAAAGGATTTTCTTTCAGGCCCATGAAAGATTTGCGGTTAGGCCGGGTCTTGTTTTATAGAGGCTTGAAATACAACACCCCTCGTCGCACCCGGATGACAATTATCATTATAAGAGCCACGGCATCAACACCTGTTTGCCCTTATTTTTCATGGAGAGGAGGTGAAAAGTGAACGAAAAAACGGCTCTTTTTATGGAGAGGCTCCGGGAATACCATGCTCCCAAACATGATGAGGTGGACTTCATGGGTGCAGTCACTTGCCGCGATGACGGTTTCCACTTCCGCGGCGAGCCCTTAAGGATAACATGGACGGCCTACCAGCAACTTTGCTGGTTTGTCCGCATCCCGCCCGTGTTTTTCCGTGACGTGATGGTCTCTTCCGAGCGCATCATGGTCTTCGAACGGCTGAACACGGCGACAAACAAGAAAAGGATTTTCCGCTTTTCCGGCGACACTCTATACGGCGTTGTTTCCGAGAACTACCGTGAGCGTTATATACGCATGCTCGTAGAGGAGCGAAAAACTGCTCACCTGCAAAAAGGACATAAGGAGGCAACACAATGAGGGAAAACGCCTTAAAAATAGTGCCGAGGGCAGCGATGCCCGAAGAAAAAGTTACTGAGTTGAACGAATTTTCTCAAGTGGAATCAGGCGCCAATGCACTGCCCCATATTTTCACAAGGCAGTTGGAAGAAAAAGAATCATTCGTCAGTGAGTTCTACTATGTATGTGAAAAAGCGGCGTTTGTTCGGGACGGTGAAACCAAAAAAGCACTTGACGCCATAGAAAGTTTTCAACTGAACATCGCCAATTGGATTGCCAACATATCTTCGGAAAAACTCCGATTCTCACAAAAATTCTGCTTTGATCCAGTTGAAAACAAAATGAACATACTATTTACGACATCGGTGCGCGGAGACAAAGAGGATTCCGTTAAAGAGAATGCACTTGGGCTCGCTTATGAACTCAGGGACCTCATTAGATTAAACGCTTACCATCGTTTCCTGCCTGTAACTGAACCGGACTCATCCCGTTTTGATACAGTGTCCAGCAATGCGGTCACATTAAGCGAAATCAAAATCGGGCATCGCACAATACCTGTTAACAGCACAATAGAGATGCGGTTTTCAGAGTATCCAAGCACGGTTGAAGGCAGTTCATCTATGTCTGATTTCATTCGTGTGTTTCTTGATAAGACATTTCCTGGCTTTGTTGAAATAGTGTTTGAAAAGGTCATTCCTACCCAGCATGAGCGCAAAGAATTTGAAGCGCTGGTAAAACTGCTGAAAATCACCAGTTTTAATCAATTCGGTTTCGGTCTCATCCAGCCAATTCCAAGCGCGGCAAATCATATTGACATAAATGACGAGATTAGATCACACCTCATTGACCTTGCGCGTTCGGTAGCAGCAGGCAGGGCTATCAGGGTTCGCTATTTCATGGGCTTGCATGGAAATGATCTGGGTGCTTCTCCTATGTGTTTCATTAAAAATTATATTGGAACCGCTAAATACATGTTATCACAAGTCAGCGGAAACGAGGGGCAACAAACCTCATCTTTGCTTACGGAGGTTTCAGGGGTAGCCAAAAGCAAATGCACAAAACTTATGAATCTGCACGATGTCATAACTGCACAGCAATTAACCAGGCTGTTCAAGGTGCCGCTTCCGGGACAAGAAGGCGTTGCCGGCATGGAGGCTGAACGGCTTCACATTTTGAAAGCGCCTGCGAAGTTACTGAATGGGCGGAGCGAAGGACTTCTCCTTGCGAGGTGCTTTTCAAATAATGGAGAGCAGGAATTGAGAATCCAAACGGATGAACTCCTCCGCCACTTGTATGTTTGCGGTATGACAGGCACTGGTAAAACCACACTTCTCAGGCGGCTGTGTTTCTCCCTTGCGGACGCGAGTGAAGGCTTTACTCTCATTGATCCTCACGGTGATCTGGCGCGAGATGTTTTCGTTTACACTCAATCCCTCAGAATGCCCGAATATCGTTCATGCTACAAGGCTGGAGTTGCTTACTTGGATTTTGAGGATAAGCATTTTAAGTATGGCATTGATTTATTTAAGAACGATGGCTCTGACCTTCAAAAATCTCAGATCATAGAGGAAATTGTTAGCATGATCTTCCGCACCATAAAACCAAGTGAAATGGCTGGACCGATGTTTGAAAAGTATTTCCGAGTGGTGCTTCGGACGCTCGTGGAAGGAGGCATTTCTTTATGCCATTTCAATAAAGTCGTAATGAATAGAGATTTTCGCAATCGGGTTCTTACCCAGATAAAGGAAAAGAAAGGCGACGATCTTTATGAGGAGTTAAGGCATGAACTTGAACAAGGAGATGCTTTTAGAGGAGATAATCCGTTGTGGCCCTACATCACTTGCAAGATGGTGCGTTTCTGCGACAGCGAAATACTTCAAAGGCTGTTGGATGGGGGATGCCAGGAGTTGCTTGATTTTAAGGAATTGATGAACAATCGCGCAATCATCATAGTCCGCCTGCCTGTGGGAGTGATTCCAGAAACGATTGCGTACATCATTGGAATGATTATCAACATGCGCATCAACCTTGCAGCGAAGGAAAGAATCCGCGTAACATCCGGAAAACGCACGCCTTATTTCCTCGTGATAGATGAGTTCCAGAACTTTGTTTCTACCACTGCCAATTTTTCATATTCTGAAGGGAAAGAGCGTGATTTGACATCTATCCTTTCAGAAGCGAGAAAGTATGGACTCGGGCTCGTGATCGCTAACCAGTACATCTCCCAACTTGACCGCGGCGCCCGCGAGGCTATCTTCGGTAATGTCGGAAGTAAAATCGCATTCCGTGTCGGGATAGAAGATGCCAATTACCTTGCGAGAACCTTCACCCGAACCATCACCTCTTGCGATTTTACCGATCTGCCCAATTTCCACGGATACGCTTCAATGTTGCTGAATAACATGTATGCTGATCCGTTTACAATAAAAACACTTCCTTGAAAGGGGATGTTAATATGTCAGAGACAATAACAAATCAATATTTGATTGACAACGGCGTCATTTTCATTCCATCGGGCATTGACGAGGAAATGGCAAACAAAGTCATACATGCGATGCTGGTGATAAATTCAATTGACCCAAATCGCCAGATCAACATTTACATCAATAGTCCTGGCGGCAGCGTTTTTGAATGCCTCGCAATCTACGATGTCATGCACATCATCACCAATCCTGTTGCCACCTATTGCATTGGAACCGCACTCAGCGCCGCAGCGGTTCTTCTCGCCGCAGGCGATAAAGGCAAGCGATATGCCACGCCACATTCAACTGTGCTCTTGCATCAGGTATGGTCGTCTGGGCGCGCAACCGCTGGGCGCACGGAAGATGTGAAAATCGCTGCCAGCCTTCAGGAAAAACTTGAGCAGAATCTGATAGACATCCTCGCCAAACACACAGGACAGAGAAAAGCCAAAATAAAAAAGGACACAACCTACAATTTCTGGCTCACCGCACAGGAGGCTAAAGAATATGGTATCGTTGATAATATAGTTCCTTACGCGGACAGAATCATTGCAGATGTGAAAGCAAAAAAATACACGAGAGAGTGAAAACGGGGAGAGACTTTCGGCACAAAAAATCACTTGAGAATGTGAGGTCTTTGCAAAAGCAAAGTTACTAAAGAAGAAAATTATATGAATTCTGATACTTTTATGATAATCATCGTCATCTTTCGCGAGGTCAGATACGAAACTTGGTAAAAAAACATTGAGGTGAACAATGAGCAAAAAGGAAACCAATATTCTTAGGCTTCTTGGGGTGACATATAAAGATAAAACAGGTAGTGCCAGTCCTGGCTTAAACTTTGTTGGTATTACAGATGAGTTACTCCGGGAATTGGCAGGTGCGTCAAAGTTTACTTCTCGTCAGCACGAAATTGCAATGAGATTGATTATTCTTGGCCCACTTTCTCGTCCTGACTATGTCCAAAGCATAGAAAGGCTTTTTTGTGATAAGGGTGGACATAAATGGTTTATGGAGGAAATCACTAGAAAGATAAAAGCAAGCGGTAAATTCGGATGTGGTGATGATTAACGGTAAAAAAATTTAACAGAGGGGAATAAAGTGGATGCCAGATTGTTCTGCGTCAGTTGAAAATGGTGTGAGTTGCTACATGGATGATGAGTTAAGCAACACACTGAAATTGTCCTTGAACCAAATCAGTAATGCCCGAAACAATCACAAACCAGCATCTGATAGACAACGGCATCATTTACGTTCCGATCTCCATTGACGAGGAGATGGCGAACAAGGTCACGCAGGCCATCCTTCTGATAAACGCCGCCGATTCCACCCGCCAGGTGAATTTGTACATCAACAGCCCCGGGGGCAGCGTGTTCGAGGCGCTGGCAATCTACGACGTCATGCGAATTATCACAAACCCCGTGTCCACGTACTGCATCGGCACGGCTCTGAGCGCCGCTGCGGTGCTGCTTGCCGCCGGCGACAAGGAGAAGCGGTTTGCCACCCCGTATTCGCGTATCCTGCTGCATCAGGTCTGGCGCTCCTCGCTCGGCGGCCGCACTGAGGACGTGAAGGTCGCCGCCCGGCTCCAGGAATCCCTCGAGCACTGCCTGATCGAAATCCTCTCCGAGCACACCGGCCAGGACAAAACAAAAATCAAGCAGGACATGACCTTCGACTTCTGGCTCACCGCCCAGGAGGTGCTGGAATACGGGATCATTGATCTGATCATTCCCTATAGCATCAAAAACCACCAAAAACAGGAGCCGAACGACAATGAGTGAAGATGGTTTCGAGAACAACTCAGAAGAAAAGGCGAGAAGCGAAGTGCTTCTATCCGCTGAAAAGCATCTTGAGAATCATGAATATCTGGACGCGATTCGTGATTTCCATCATCTGATTTTTCTTGGGGGCGCTTTTGAAGGCCGCTTCGGATTGTTCAAGTCATACTCATCCATTTTCTTCTCTCAGGACGACTTTCCATATTTCATGGATGCCGGTGACCTCGCGCTTTTGATCGGGCATGACGCGCTTGAATACGGCAGTCATCCATTGCTCTATGAGGATTTGTCGACAATATACTTCCTCGCAGGGGAAACACAATCCGCTGTGGACATGATTGAAGAGGGGCTGGAGAAATATCCGGACAACTTCCACATCATGAGGAATGCCGCTGAGTATCTTGGTTGCTTCGGTGGGGCATCAAACACAAAAAAAGCAATTACCCTTCTTGATAAAGCCATAAAACAGGTGGAGGAAAATAAAGAAGAATTCAACAGAAAAGCTCCCGCAGAAGAGTCGAACAATGACTCGGAAGGCGTTCTCTTTGACATGGCAGCGTATTTAATCGAGAATCTGAACGATGAAAAAAGAAGACTTGAGGACAAGATGAGAAATATGCTGCCTGAATTGGAGTTCTGACGACCACTTCAATACGAAAGTTGACAAAGTGACAGAAAACCGAAAAGGGAGCCAACCGACATGGGAAAAAACGAATCAAACAGGTATTTGAAGTTTCAGAACATTGCCTGGGCAACGAGGATCGGCGATTTTCCATCCACATTCATAACCGTTGACGAGGACGGCAATTTTGACATTCTCTGCGTCTTCGGAGAAAATGACGATTCTCATCGAGGTGGCATGCTTCATAAAGTCCCACGCGGTGAGATGCGCCTCATTGCGCGTAGGATATTTTGGGCGCTCGATGAGACTATGTAATTCACACATTGACAGAGCGCTCAATTTTGTCCAATAATTGGTACAATAATTGGAAACGAGCCTATAAATAGAGAAAGGGGGGGAAATGAAATTCCACTGCCCAAAATGTAATACTGCGTTTGATAGCCGGGGTTTCCCTGTTGATGAAGTTTCATGTCCTGCTTGTAAAAATATTTTTAATGTTGACGACGCAATAAAGGCAAAGCAAACAAGAGAATCGGATCGTGAAGAATTATTCGCAAGGAATATAAAGGTTTAATTTTTCAATAAAGACGACGAATTTAAGTATCATCTTTTCAAGAACCTTGCTGAGTTAGGATTCGGTGATGGTATACACATTGGAAGAAAATGGTGGTTGGAGATAGCTTGTCCAACTTCCTTAGAAGATTTTGAAGAGAATGTTGTAGAGGGAGATGAGATCATGGCATCACTTTCAGCGTCCTTTATATCAGCATTGGAAATGCCGTGTGATTATAAGCATGCTTTTATAAGGATGTTGAATGATCGTATCTCCCACGAAAATAACAATACATTAGTCAAATCCCTTCGAATTTGTTTAGAGACGTTGCGGTAAGATAACCGTTTACGTGAAGGCCAGATCGTTGAATTTTTCGTTAAAGACACGGATAATAAGGACATGCCGGTGGCGGTGAAAGTGAAAAATCTGGGTGATCTCTATGTCACCGCCAGCAAGAATGGAGAAAATCAGGTCTCATGAAAAAAATGAAATGCGAAGCCGTCTTTGACGGTGATTGCTGGAGTATACAGTTTGACAATCCGGATATGATTGAGGCAATGGGTATAGATGAAGACACGGAGCTTGAAGCCCTATTGACCGAAGAGGGTATTCTCATAAGCCGAGCGGATACACCGTTCAATCTGCAACAGGAAGCCGCATTCAAAACGAGCGCGGCTGCCGAATATCTGGTGAATAAACACAGAAAAGTGCTGGAGCGGGTGTCTGAATGAAAAAGCGCGTTTTATTTTACGATTACGAAGACATCATCCAGATTCACAGAATAAATGGCGTTGAATTCGGGACAAAGCAGGGGCTCCGTGATTTGAAGGCTCTTGAGAAAATCTGTGACGGCGCGCAAAAAATAGCAACAAAGCAAGATCGGAAAACTCGATTGTATAAAGTCGCGGCGTTCTATGCCTGTAAAATAAAAGAGTTGGAACCATTCAA
>JBFMBQ010000415.1:0-5927 GCA_040755115.1 bacterium | reverse complement strand
AGCCCCACCTGTCTGCCCCCCTGTCTATTATTAGTTGTGATTGATCAGCAAGTTGAATAAAAAACTCACCCGAGACTTTCAGTGCCTCATAGTAAGGCATCCCCCTTCTTTCAGTCATAATATCAGTGAGTTTTTCTTTTATCTGATCCTTTGGGGCAATGCCGCCGGGCAAACTTTCGTGCATCCATAAAGCGAGCGGAGCAAGAACTTTAACGCCGTCCTCATAGGGTGTCGGATTTGTTTGTCTGTCCCGCTGGAAGACCGATCGGACGCTGTGCCAGGTTTCAAAGAGCGTTTCAGTGCAGAGGTCATAAAGTTTTACCCTTGACCGCGGGAGTATTTGCCCTTGTCTCTGGACTGTGGCGATAAGAGATAGAAGGAACGGATTCTTTGCGAGTTCATGTATGCCTGGAGGTTCATTGCCGAGAATTGCCTTGATAAGGTCGTCCGCAATATTTTCAGCCCCCGTTGTAGTTATACTGTCGCTGCCGCCTGTCAGGGATTTCTCGAAGGCGACGAACCATTTTTTTGTGAATGTTTTTATATCCTCATCTTCAAGTTCGCACAGCGTATAAACCTCTGTTTCAGGCATGTGGATTTCCTCGTAGCCTATTATCCTGCTTGTAATGATGAAGCGGTTGTTTGGGAATGCCCTGACAAAACCTTCAATGTATCTTGCGCAGGTGAATCTGTCTTTTGGGTCGGGTATTTCATCAAGTCCGTCAAGGAGGACGATGCAGTTGCCTGATTTAAGTTCATTTCTGACTACGCTGTCAAGTTTTTCAAGATGAAAACCTTCAAAATATTTTGCAATAGCATCAACTGCATTCATTGGTTCTTTATGGTAGATGCCGGCGATGGGGACGAGGATGGGGAATAGTTTTTCCGTGCCTAATTTTTCTTCCCAGACCGCGCGTTCTCCTCGTGAGTAGAGCAGACATAACCATTTGAGGAGAGTTGTTTTTCCTGAGCCTGGGTCGCCGAGTATGATCAGGTGCTTTGTTTTCTCAAATATTTCTTTGAAAGGGGAGGGGGTAGAATCAACCGCATATCCACGGAGATGTTCAGGTATGAAGCCTTTAAGTTCTTTACTTCCTCTGGTTTTATCTCTGGTCATTTCCGCAAATTCTTCCGGGAATAATGTCCTTTCGTATTCAAATCTATGAATTTCTCTTTTTCGCAGTTTCAGCGGGAAGAAAGCCTCTGTGAGTTCAAGTGAAGCGACCTTCCGCATCTGCCGTATGCCGATGTTTGCGAGAGTTTTGCAGAACGGTTCCATAGTTTCAAGATATTTTCTTCGGTTCTCCGCAATATCGTCTTTTGGATGCAGATAAAATTTTGCGTCTATTTTGTGTTTTTTCTCCCTTGGATAAATGAAGGCGATCTGTTCATCTTTTCTTACGGTGCCGCAAAGGATGAATTGTTCTTTTAACTCTTTAGGGAGAGCATCGTACACATTTTCAGCAATCAGGATAGAATCTTCTGGCGCAGCAGAATTAAGTGATTCAGTTACTGATATTTTAATGTCATTAATTGTTCCAAGTCTTTCTTTGAACATTACAATACCTGAATTTATTGAAATTCTTATTGGAATTTCTTTTTTTATTCCGACTTTTAATATTGTTAAAAGTTCAATTGAGGCTCTTACAGAGCGTTCTTCAATATCTTTCGCTTCATTTTCAATAAAGTAAAAGGTTCTACCTTCACCTTTCCAATCTGGTGTGCCTTTTTTTGTTTCGGTGCTGGCGCCGAAACTTTTAAAAATTCTATCTGCATTATTTATGAAAAAATTGTATCGTTTTTCGTAATCTGCCGCAGAGAGGTTTTTTTGGAGTTGTCTTGACCCCACAAGGTCAATGGAAACGAACGCCATATAGACAGTGGTATCATTTTCTATTTTTTTTCTTTTACTCATAAGGAATGTCTTGATTTTAACGATATAAGGTTATGATAGTTTGTTCATCTATAATCTTGATTTCCGGTTCAGATCCTGAAACTTTTTTCATTTCCCGAATTATCATTGGGATTCCCATGCCATGACCTTCCATCAGTCCTTGAGAACGATAATAATCTGTTAAGAATTTTACGATAATGGGATTTCTATGCACAGCGAACCCGATTTTCATGTTTTCTACTGTAACTGTATTGGGCGGTCTTCCCGGACTTTTTATAACTAATTTATCATCAAAAAGGAAAACAATTATTCTTGCGCCATGAATCGTATAATCTCTGTGCGCACATGCGTTTATCAATGCTTCCCTGATTACCTTTTCAGGATAATGAATTTCGTCCGTTCGTCTTAATCCTTCAATCTTTGCTGGAGCAGGTTCATTTATCGTTATCGCCTGACAAACTGCTTCTATATTTTCAACAAGAGTTTTATCAAATGTTTTTCTATCTTGCATTTTATCGGAAATGTCCGTGCCTTGAAAATGAGCGAATTGGATTCCAGATTGAGAAAGGAACCCCGATGGTTCTCTGCCGAAAATAAGCATCCCGGCAAGTGTTGGAACAATACCTTCTTCGCCTTTATATAAAATACCGGCATTTATTAGGATCCTTGTCTTCTGTTCTTCATTTTCTTCTTTGATGTTTGTGTAACGATAATTTTCAAAGTGTTGTTCTATTTTTTCAATTGCAAGGTCTTCAAATGTTGCAGTGTGAATCGGTGTTTTATCGTAGTGTAGGTATGATGATGCTTGAAACAGTCGTCTAAGTTCTTCCCTTGTTGTTTCCCGAACAGATGTTCCAACTCTTATATAGGGTATTTTTCGGTGTTGCTTCTTTACAAAATAGGGTTTATCAACACCCTGTGCAATTTTCAGAACACAAACGATTTTGCTCCCTATCATAACATTCTCAAAAAACGGGATAACTTCGGGTTCCACCAAGCCGCTGCGGCACACCTCGACAGCCCAATCACCAAGTTTTTTATCGTCTATTCCTGCGATTTCTCCGTCATCACTCACGCCGAAAAGAATAAGCCCACCTTGAAGGTTACAAAGGGCGACAACTTCCTTTGCAAGGTCTTCTGTGTCTATTTTTGTCTGCTTGAATTCAACACCCGAATTTTCTCCTGCATCTATGATTTCTTTCAGTTCATCCGCTTTCATTTTTATCCTCCATCTTTTCACATTATAATCGGTATTATCCGTGTTGCAATCATCTTAATCTCTGCTGTAGAATTATTAACAGCGCTGAAGAAATGCTGCGTATGATATCTGGATTATTCACATACTACGGGGATAAGGCGAACCTACTGGATGAAAGAATTGGATCACGCAAAGTGCGCAAAGAATTTAAAAACGATTGAATAGGTATGAATAATACGGGGATATCTATGGATATTATCGTTTTTAACTGTTTCGGACTTTTATGAAGATCAAATTTTCACCATTATTATCACATTTTTATTTTAATACCATTATTGGATTACTTGTTTTTTATTTTATTGTGTCAGCATCTTATGCGGGCGATCTGGTGAAAGAGATAGAAAAGGAGATGGAATATACGGATGCCCTTGTTACGAACGGGATAAAGGACGGCGATATGCCCTCTCTTGAGAAGGCGCATCGGACGCTTGCCAATCTCGGGGTTACGGTTGAAGGTGCAGGGCAGCCTGCGATGCGCGCTGCGATTGAACTTGCGATTGCGTATTTTTATGTAAAGATGGCGCAGCCTGTGTTTCTGCTCCAGATTTCAAGCACCACGAATCCGACGAATTTCAGGATTGATCCAATACACGAGTGCGAATATTTCTTTCACAAGGCACTGCGCACTGCACGCGAGGCGCATGCCCCGTCCGTTCTCGCTGACACTTATTTTTTCATCGGCATCGGCTACGATTCGCTCAGGGCATCGCTTGTCGGCTTCAAAGGCATAAAATTATCGGAACTGCATGATAAGGCGGTGGCGCATGTCCGTAAGGCAGTATCTATGGGCACTTCGTTTTCGGGTTCATCGTTTGTGCTTCAGAAGATTCTGAGCCTTCTACCTGAAGGGCGAGATGCGGCTGTAACCGAGGCACGATTCCGCGAACTGCATGCGATGTTGTATCTTAACGCCTCGCTGCCGAAAACTGTGCCTGAGGTTGAAGTTACCACACCGCCACTCCAGACGCACGGGCAGAAGGACCAGGCAGAACAACTGACCGTGCCGGAAGAGTCCGTCTCAAAAGAAGCAGCCGAAGGGGGAAAAACTGACGAAGGCGTTGAGCAGCCGCATGAAGGGATGACGGACGAAACTTTACCGCCTCTAACACAAGCCGTTCATCCGGAAAGCACTGAAACCGTAAAAATTGATGTCCCGCCGGCGAATTTACAGACTTTGGAACGGAAAGAAACCGCCCAGAAGGGCGAGAATATATACATTGATTACAAGTGGCGGTTCTCTGTTGCGCGTGTTGATGCTTCGTGGGAATTTTATCCTGAGGAAATTTCGCGGAATCAGGCGCGCTTAATCGTGAAGCGTGGAGAGGGCATGCCGAAGGCGGGCACTGGTGTGCAGATCGCCGCCCGCGTTCTCTCTGCCTCGGAGATGAGACTTTCAATTGAGGAGTTAGTGAAGAAAAGCCTTCAGGTTCTCATAGCAGCAGGTTACAAGGTTGAGACGGAAGGCAAGATAAATTTCAAGGGTTATCCCGCTTATGAGGCAGTGCTCACACACACCTCATCGGCGATAGGTAGTGCGGCGGCGCCGTTCAGTTCAAAGCAATACATGCTCGTTATCCTGTCTTCGGAGATTCAGTATATCTTGTCATTCAACACGATAGCGACGGAATACGACAAGGTATTTCCGGATTTGAAGGAAATTGTGAATTCTTTTATTGTGTTTTAAGATATTTTGCGTGGCGCATGGTAAATCGGGGTTAAATAAAATCATCCAGTTTTCTTTCTTTTAAGATCTCAACGAGGCGGTTCACATCCTGTGCGCGCTCAAGGCTGCATACAAGCAGGGCGTCGTCTGTTTCAACTACTATGAGATTCTCCACCCCCAGCATCGCCACCAATTTTTTCGGACTGTGAATCAGGTTGCCATGAGCATCTACTGCGACGATTCGCCCTCTTGAAACATTGCCGTTTTCATCCTTGCTGCTCATATCATACAGCGTTGCCCAACTGCCGACATCGTTCCAGCCGAAGGGGGCGTCAACCATCAGAACCGACGATGATTTTTCCATAATTGCTTTGTCCACCGAGATGTTCGGGAAATGCGGGAAAATATCGGCGATGGTTTTTGATTCCTGCGGCGTGCCGATTGATTTTTCTATTTCGATCAAGCCATCGTAAACTGCGGGCAGGTGTATTCTGAATTCTTCAAGAATTTTCTTCACAGTCCACACGAACATGCCACTGTTGACCCTGTATTTCGGGCTGGCGGTGAATGCAGCAGCGGTTTCAAGGTCTGGTTTTTCTGTGAACCGTTTGATGTTCCAGGCGCACAGAGGCGGCTCTGCGGCGATTTTTTCATCCATTTCAATGTAGCCGAAACCTGTATTGGGACTCACAGGCTTGATTCCGAAGGTAACGAGCGCATTGTGTTTGGCGCAGATTTTATCTGCGAACCGGACGGAGTTGAGAAAGGCTTGCGCATCATCAATGTAGTGGTCTGCGGTGAGAACCACCATCGTGGCATCGGGAACCCTTTTTCTCAGATAGGCGGCGGCAAGCCCCACGCACGGCGCTGTGCTTCGGCTCGCAGGCTCGCATATTACATTTTCTGCTGGAATTGACGGCAACTGGCGCCGGATTTTTTCTGATAGAAGGTCATTGGTAATTATGAGTATTTTTTCTACTGGTATCAGCGGTGTGATGCGATTTACGGCGTCCTGAATCAGAGAATTGACGCCAATTATAGGCAGCAATTGTTTTGGACTTCTCTTACGGCTCAAGGGCCAGAAGCGCGTCCCTGTGCCGCCCGCCATAATT
>JBFMBQ010000414.1:0-2002 GCA_040755115.1 bacterium | reverse complement strand
GCATTGTTAATATCTCCTTTCATAATGGGCGCGATAAATCGTGCCCCTGCTTATGGCTTCCACACGGTTTTCAGATATGAAGGAATTCCCGACGCCTCGCGCGGTCCGACCAGCACTTCGCGCTTGGTCTCTTCCTCAAGTTCGCCGCTCATCACTGCAACATATCCAGGGATGATTAACTTGTTGTGCGACACAAGTTCCGCTATGCCCGATGTGTTAATGGATTTTGCAATATGCTCCGCCGTGAATTTCTCCGCCGCCCATGCTGTCATGACCGACAGACCTTCAGTATCTACGCTGATGATGTATGCCGGCACCTTGCTTGCTTCTACCTCACCGGCAACCACGAAATAAGTGAGCGAGAAATTAGTGGTAACAAGCACAGGGGCATCCTTGCCGGGTTCGCCTATCTTGTAGAGTTTTGCATCAACCATAATCGGTTTGCGCGGGTCGGTATATATGTTCTGGCGCAGCGTGAGAAGCGGCAGAATCTGCCACTTTTCAATTGCGTTCGTAATGACGATGCCGCCGTATTTCGAAACAAACGCGCCCGCCTTGATTGTTTCCTTAAAGGTATCATCTCCCATAACATTGATGAGAATCGGATAGCCGAGCGGGCGGAAATTCTTTTTCAGAGCCTGCCGCCTGATCTGAGTTACACCTTTGATTAAAGCGCCGAGACTCTCTACCGTCGGATTAAGGACTACATCCTGGACGCCTTTGGAAGCGGAGTGATGAGCAAGTTCGGAGAGTGTGTCAAGGTTATCCGCCTGCACCACAAGAGAACACGCGTAGGTTTTCGCTAGTTCAGCCATTTTATCAAGGTTTTCAGGATTTGCGCCGCACAGCAGCGGTTTATCATCCTTACAGACTTTAAGCGCAGCCTCCGCCGCAGAAGGATCAGAAGTAACGAGGACGAGAGGAAGGTCGGACAGTTCCGCCGCCTTTTTTGCAGCATTTGCGAACTTTTCAGCATTTTTACTCTCGTTCACTACCGCTACGAGATCAACTTTCAGTATCTGTCCCACACGCTCATAAGAGAGTGATTTGATCTTGCTGATACGGTCTGCAATTTCACTGTCACTTGAAGTATCGCTAACGGTGGCAGCAATGCCTGTGGGATGGTAGAAAGATTCCTCGTGTCTGAACATCACCGTTTCGTTGCCCGCCTTGAAAGGATTTTTAACGCCGATGGTAACGAGCCTTATGGGAGGCGCAGAAGCGGCATCAAGCGCAGCCTTGCCCTCTTCAGAGACATAGGGGCATTTTTCAAGCGACACCTTTTTCGCCGCCAGTTGCATCGCAAACGCCAGGCAGGTCGGCGAGCCGCACTCACCGCAGTTTGTCTTGGGGAGATGCTTAAAAATCTCCAGTCCTGTCAATGCCATTCTTTACACCTTCTTTCCTGTAATATCGGGATAAAAAATTGAACTATAAAAAGAATTATCTATAACAACAAAAGTTTTTGTTCTTACAGACATAGCGGTGATTATATTATCATAAAAAATCCTTGTGCGTCAATGGATTGCAAAATATTTTGTTAAATAAATCACAAACTCGCTTAAAGATAACAGGCTGAGATAAATTTGTATAAAATTGTGGGGTGCGGAGTGAAATACTTGAGCAATTATTGCGGTGTGATGGGACAAGAGGGCAAGCGTGCACAGGCACCCCCAAACAAGTTAGCAGGTTCAGGGTTCGGGATTCAGGGTTCGGAGGGAAAGGGGTTTTGCATTTGGGTTCAAGGTGCAACCTTGAACCAACGGTGGGAAAAGGGGGTATAAGGGAATAATTTCGGATGTTATAAGTTTAATCGTAAAAGTTTAGACAGTTTAAGTCGTTCAAGCCGTGTAAGCCGTTCAAGCCGTTCAAAATGATTTTTTGCAATGGGTTCAAATTTTATACACATTGACAATTTTTGGAAATTTGGGTATATTTTCGGCGTTTTATTTGCTTGGAGGCGCTGACTGTGTCAACGGTGGGTGATTATTCTTATGTCCTT
>JBFMBQ010000413.1:0-3044 GCA_040755115.1 bacterium | reverse complement strand
TCGGTATGCCCTTGAAATACCAGATATGGGATACGGGCGCAGCCAGCACTATGTGCCCCATGCGCTCACGCCTGACTTTCGTCTGCGTTACTTCCACGCCGCACGCCTCGCACTTTATGTTCTTGTAGCGTATCCGCTTGTATTTGCCGCAATGACATTCCCAGTCCTTGATCGGACCGAATATCTTCTCGCAGAACAAGCCGTCCTTCTCCGGCTTGAGCGTCCGGTAGTTTATCGTCTCGGGTTTCTTTACTTCCCCATAAGACCATTTTTTAATAACATCTGGTGAGGCAAGCGAAATCCGTATCTTCTCAAAATTCAATTTCGCCACTGTTATTCCTCCCAAACTTTATTTTTTGCAATCTCTTCAATTCCCTACGCCATATACGACGGCGCCTGTATCCCCAGATCATCAAGCAGGATTGAACCAACCGCCTCATCATCCGAAACCGGCGTTACCTTCCTGCCTGTGCCGCTCAGCAGGGTTATATTCAGCCCGAGCGCCTGCAACTCTTTCACAAGCACATTAAACGACTCCGGAATCCCGGGTTTCTGTATATTCTCGTTCTTGATAATCGCCTCATAAGTCTTTACCCTGCCCGTGATGTCATCGGATTTTATCGTGAGAAGTTCCTGAAGCGTTACCGCCGCACCGTATGCCTCCAAAGCCCATACCTCCATCTCACCGAACCTCTGCCCTCCAAACTGCGCCTTGCCTCCAAGCGGCTGCTGCGTTACAAGCGCATACGAACCCGTTGAACGCGCATGCATCTTGTCCTCCACCATATGATTCAACTTCATCATGTAGATGTAGCCGACCATTACCTTATCATCAAACACCTCTCCGGTATGACCATCATACAAAGTAACCTTCCCGTCTTCCGGCAATTTAGCCTTTTTCATCATTTCCACGATCTCGTCTTCATTAGAGCCATCAAAGGTCGGCGATGAGAAAATCACGCCCATCTTGCTCGCCGCCCAGCCTAAATGCGCCTCAAATATCTGCCCCAGATTCATCCTTGACGGCACCCCAAGCGGGTTCAGCACGATATCTACAGGCGTGCCGTCTTCAAGGAACGGCATGTTTTCCTCGGGGACTATCTTTGAAATAACCCCCTTGTTGCCGTGTCTGCCGGCAAGTTTATCGCCGACCATAATCGGTCTTCTCTGTGCCACAAAAACACGCACGCTGCGTGTCTTGCCCGGGGAAAAACTTTCGCCGCCTTCATGGGAAAAATCCAAAACAGTAGTAACCACACCCTTGCCGCCGTGCGGCACTTTGAGCGATGTATTCCGCACATCGCGTGCCTTCTCTCCGAAGATCGCCCTCAGCAGCCGCTCCTCCGCCGTCGGCTCAGTCTCCCCCTTCGGTATCACTTTCCCGATCAGTATATCCCCTGCATTAACATGAGTGCCTATCTTGACAATCGCATTCTCGTCAAGATTCTCCAGCACCTCCTCATTTACATTCGGAATGTCCCGCGTAATCTCCTCAGGCCCAAGTTTCGTCTCACGAGCCTCGCAGTCATACTTTTCAACGAAAATAGATGTGAATATGTCATCTTTCAATAAACGCTCGCTTACCACTATGGCATCTTCATAGTTGTATCCTTCCCACGGCATAAACGCCACAAGAAGATTCCTCCCCAGCGATAGGCGCCCATGATCTGTGTTGGGACCATCCGCAAGAACATCGCCCTCTTCCACCTTGTCCCCCACGCGAACCACCGGCTTGAAATTTATGCAGGTGCTCTGATTTGAGCGTTCAAATTTTAACAACTCGTAATTGTCCGTTTCCTTTTTCCCGTCCGCCTTGATGCTGATTCTTCTTGAATCAACATAGGTTACCACGCCACCCTTCTTCGCCACCACCACGGAACCGGAATCTATCGCCACCTTTTTCTCTATCCCAGTGCCGACAAACGACGCCTCACACCTGATAAGCGGCACCGCCTGACGCTGCATATTTGAACCCATAAGAGCGCGGTTTGCATCATCATGCTCAAGAAACGGTATCATTGCTGTCGTAACGGATACCAGTTGCTTCGGACTGACATCCATATAATGCACTTCGTCGGGCGCGACTCTGTCAACCTTATCCCGCAGCCGAACCGCCACCTTTTCCTTCAGGAATTTTCCAGTCTTGTCAATCGGTGCGTTCGCCTGTGCGATTACATACCTGTCTTCCTGCGCAGCATTCAGATACTCAACCTCATTCGTTACATGTCCATCCGTAACCTTCCGATATGGTGTCAGAAGAAAACCGAATTTATCAACCCTTGCATAAGTTGCGAGCGAACCGATCAGCCCGATGTTAGGACCCTCGGGAGATTCAATGGGACATATCCTGCCGTAATGTGAATGGTGCACATCGCGCACCTCAAACCCCGCTCGCTCACGGGTCAGCCCGCCCGGTCCGAGCGCACTCAATTTCCTTTTATGTGTCAGCGCTGCAAGCGGATTGGTCTGATCCATAAACTGTGAGAGAGGACTGCTCCCGAAAAATTCATTTATCGCGGCAATCAGCGGACGCGGGTTTATCAGCGACTGCGGCGTCGCTATCATTGAATCATACTGAATCATCCTGTCCCTTATCGTCTTTTCCATCATGCCGAGCGCACCGCGAAGACGATTCAGAATCAATTCCCCTACGCACCTGACTCGGCGGTTGCCCAGATGGTCTATATCATCCTGGAACGGCTCGCCCCCGAAGATGCCTTTAAATTCTTCGTAAAATTTCTGCTCCCCATCTGTAAGCACTTCATCAAAATATCGCTCCCTTGCGATATCGCTCTTCGCCTTGATACGAAGCGCCAGCATATATCTGACCGATTCAATAAAATCACGCCTCGTCAGCGCAAGCCGTGAAGGATGCACATCCAGAACGAGTTTCTCATTGATCTTGTATCTGCCGACAGAGGACAGATCGTATTTGCCGGGCTGGAAAAATCTCCCCTCCAGCAATCGCTCCGCATGTTCAACAGTGGGTATATCGCCCGGACGCAGTTTTTTATATATATCCAGCAGCGCCTGCTCACGCGTCA
>JBFMBQ010000412.1:0-3945 GCA_040755115.1 bacterium | reverse complement strand
AGCCCCGCTTCCACGAGTTTCTTTGTGTATTCAAGTTTGTCGCAGCGTATTGCATTGGTGTAGAGTTCAACGGTTTCGGCGCCGTTTTCACGGGCAAACCGGATGATTTCAGGCAGGTCTTTCCGCAGTGTCGGCTCGCCGCCTGACAGGATGATCTTATCAACACCGTCGCCCAGTAATTTCCTGACTGTTTCTAATGTCTTTTCGGTGGGCAATCCGGGTGGAATATCAGGGGCATTGCAGAAGATGCAATCCTGATTGCACGGGGCATAGTCTTGAATTATTTCAGCCCTCATACTACTATGATAGGAAGTATGAAAATGGATGTCAACAATAGGAGTGAGACGGGAGAAGTGAGATGTAAGAAGAAAAAATCATATTACAACTATTTGTTTCACATCTATACCCACTTGGTTTACATCTGTTCATTTGATTTATGATAAAAAAGGTTTTCAACCGCATAGACCTGATTCTGATTCTTATATTGGCGTTTGCAATTTATATCCGTTTTTCAGGTCTTATGCTGAACATTTATGACCCGTTTGAACGCTACTCACACCACTTCAATGTTGAACTTTTCCTCAACAAACTTCAACCTTCTGTTTTTATGCACCCTACATTGTATCCGAACATCGTTGCTCTGATTTATCTATTAACTTATGCTGCCGGCAGGCTGTTCGGGACATTTTCGGACATAACCGATTGGGTGTCTTATTATCTTCAACACATGACGACTTTCCTGCTTGCAGGGCGACTCGTCTCGGCGGCAGCGAGCGCGGCAACCGTCTATCTCTGCTACGCCGCTGGCAGGCGCCTTAAAGACAGGAACACCGGGCTGGTCGCCGCTGCCGTTATGGCAATGATTAATTCCCAGTCAGAACTTGCACCCAGGGTTTTCGTGAATCCGACTGCCGTGTTTTTCGCAATAGCGGCTTATTTTGCCATCCTGTTAATGCAGGAAAAGGGGACTATAAAAAGGAAAGTGTCAGCAGGTGCGATGTGCGGACTGGCAATATCAGCCGATTATCCTCTGGGACTCCTGTTGATTCCACTTTCAGTGGCGCATCTTTTACCCGGGAAGCCGACGCCGTGGATTAGGAGAGTTGGTAACTTGCTCGCCGCCTGGTTTTCTGCCGCCGCTGCGCTTTTTGCAACATCTCCCCATATTTTAATTCATTATAAGGACTTCATCAGCGATTTTTTTCATCAGGCATCGCTGAGTTCCGCCGGATATTATTCCACTGCCGCCACTGAAAAAATTCCATGGATTTATCTTACCTGGATGCTTGATAACTATAATTTCGGCATTATTATGGGCGCACTTGCCGCAGCAGGCATCCTGCTCCTCGTTCTGTCGCGCCCCCGAGTGAACCTCGTTTTCCTATCGTTCCCTGTTTTTCTCGTCTTGTTTTTCTCTCTTGCAACACACAAATCTGTTCGGTTTATTTTTCCTGCTTTCCCATTCCTTGCTATCGCTGCCGGATACACCGCAGCCTGGATTATGGAAAAAGACTTTTTGAAAAAATATCCTCTGAAAATCTTTTTACCGCTGGCTGTTATTCTGCTGTTATTCACTGTTCAAAATGAAATAGTTAATTTCTTTATTAAACCTATAGACAAGAGTCTGCCTGCTGTTGAGTTAAGAGATTGGATTTTCAAAAATATCCCGAGCGGATCAATAATTGTTCACGAACAGGGGCTGCCGGATGATCTTCCGCAAATGCCACCTGCTGGAGAAAATAGAAAAAGCGGTCAGGAGAACCCCTTATTCCAGATTGTGCTTGAAAAAGGGAAAAAATATTACAAGTCAGTTACACCTCAAATTGAGACAAGAGCGCACCGCTTGATGCTTAAAGGCAGGAAAAAATATTATCAGAGCAATCCCGACAAAAAGTTTTTCCACCTATATGAATTGCCGGATTACAATGTGGAATGCGGTTTCATCTACTCTCCCGACCTTATGCAGTTGATCGGCACTGATTATATCGTTGTGTCAGACATATTCTATAACATCTTCCGCGAATCGCCGGAGAGGTTCCCTCAAATCAACGCCTTCTACGACTGGCTTGAAGATGAATCCGCAATGATGCAGAAATTTCCGCGCGACGGCGACAATCCACAATATTTCCCATTGAGAATCTTTCGCCTTATCCCTCCATCCGAACCTGTATCATCAATAGCAGAACGATTTTTACAGAACCTTGACAGATTTACCTGCGTTTCGCCCGACGAACTGTCAATGGTCTCCGACCTTCTAAAAACGATCCCTGACATATCGTTAAGACAACAACTCGTTACATACGCTGCCGATTACACACTAAAGCCGCCGCCTGACTCCTGGGGACAGGAACTTGACGACGCATTGAAAGAAAAATACACGCCGCTGTCAGGATACACTCTGAAAAAAATCCTATACAACAAAGAACCCTCTTACGCAGAATTACATTATATACGCAGTGAAGACAATAAAATTTTCGCAGTCCGCATTGAACCGCTCTCCAAAAAAAACGCTTTTGCAAAAACCGGAAAATATAATATTTCCTACATTACATTAGAAGGGACAAGTTTCGGCAAAAATGAGGAACGCCTCCTGAACGATTTAGCCGCCTTTTTGAAGAAGATTGAAAATCCACAAAAGTAATGACAAAATATGTAACTTGTTATTTGACTCTGTTGCAAAAAGTGCAAAGTGTAAGTCGCACAGGCACCCCCAAACAAGTTTGGGTGGGGCACAAGCGAAGCCGAAAAATATATAAATTTTATAGAAACAGTTTAAGCCGTTCAAGCAGTTTAAAAAGACTTTTTGCAATGGAATTAATTTTGAATATTGAATATAGAACAAGGAATGTTGAATACTGAAGACTAATTACAGGGAGGTCAATTTACTTTGCCTGGTGAGGAAGCACAAGAACGCCTGAACGAATATTTGAAGACGATGGTGGAAAAAGGGGCTTCCGACCTTCACTTCAAGGCGGACGCTCCCGCTCACATTCGGATTGAGGGAAGACTGTCGCCGCTTGACGGAAAGCCGCTTGATTCGGAACTTATCAGGTCAATGGCATACTCAATCCTCAACGAGCGCCTGCGCAAGGAATACGATACGACACACGAATGTGATCTCTCATACAGCCTGCCGGGGGTGTCGCGGTTCAGGGTCAACATGTATCGCCAGCGCGGCTGCACAGGCATGGTCTTCCGCACCATTCCGCTGAAAATACAGACAATAAAAGAACTCCGCCTGCCCGATATACTTGAAAAACTCGCCTCACGACCCAAGGGACTTGTGCTGGTTACAGGTCCAACAGGCAGCGGCAAATCCACAACGCTTGCCGCTATGATTGATTACATAAACGAAACCCGCCGCGAACACATCATCACTATTGAAGACCCGATTGAATTTCTACACAAAGACAAGAATTGCAGCATCTGCCAGCGCGAGGTCGGGCAGGATACCAAGTCATTTCAGCGCGCACTGCGCTCAGCCCTGCGCGAAGACCCCGACATCATTCTTGTCGGCGAACTGCGCAACCTTGAGACTATCGCTATGGCTATCACAGCAGCCGAAACCGGTCATCTCGTCCTTGCCACACTCCACACAACAGGCGCCGTCTCCACGATTGACCGCCTCGTTGATGTCTTCCCATCTCACCATCAGCAGCAGATCAGGATGCAACTTTCCGTTACACTTGAAGGGGTCATCTCGCAGGCTCTACTGCCGATGGCAAACTCGCCGGGACGCATAGTGGCTCACGAGATTATGATCATCAATCCCGGTATTGCAAGCCTTATCAGGGAAAATAAAATTTTCATGATTCTCCAAATCATTCAATCCGGACGGGAACTTGGTATGCACACTCTTGACCAGCACCTCGCCGAACTTTACCGCAAGCGTCTCATTACCTACGAGGACGCAATAATAAAATGCCAGTATCCTGTGGAATTTCA
>JBFMBQ010000411.1:0-20492 GCA_040755115.1 bacterium | reverse complement strand
CTTAGCCGCTATATCCACTGGTATTACCTTGCTGTCCGTTAATCTCTTATCCAGTTCCCCCTGTACCCACTGGATTGAATCGTAAGATTCTTCAATGAAATTAAGTGAAAGTAATTCCTCGGCTTCTTTAAGGACAGCATCAACTTGAAAGAATCCTGTGTGTGATGATAAAAGAGCCATAAGTCCTGCCTTTACTCTGAAGTCGCAATAAAATTGTGCCGCCCCCAAACTCGTTTGGGGGTGATTCCATTGTAAAGTTTTCCCAGAAACACAACACTAACCGCCGGCGATCTCCCTTATTTTATCTGCCTCAACAGATGAAACTGCGCTGCCCTCCGGCATCTCCGACAAAAACAAAAAAAATTCAATATTCCCTTTCGGACCACGCAGAGGCGAGCGGACGGCATTCAACACCGCCAGACCGATCTCCTCACAGAAACCGATAATGCCAAACAGCACATCTTCACGCACCGACCGATCACGCACGACACCGCCCTTCCCGACCTTATCCCTGCCCGCTTCAAATTGCGGCTTCACAAGCGCGACTATCCTGCCGGACGGCGCAAGCAATCCCTTTACTACAGGCAGCACAAGACGCAGCGAGATGAAAGATACATCAACAGTGATGAGATCAAATTTGTGCGGGAAATCGGCAGGTGTAACATAGCGTATATTAGTTTTTTCAAGCACCGTAACTCTCGGATCGTTTCGCAGTGAGAAATCAAGTTGTCCATAGCCGACATCCAGCGCATAAACGCAGGCGGCATCGCCGAGCAGCAGACAATGCGTGAAACCACCGGTTGATGCGCCCACATCAAGTGCGCGCATGCCAGCGGGGGAAATTTCAAAAGCATCAAGGGTATACTCAAGTTTCTCACCACCGCGGCTTACATATCTGGGCTTCTCTGCAACCGATATATTCGCATCTATATCCACACGCGTGCCAGGTTTATCAACCACCGCTTCGTTCACGCGCACAGAACCGGCGAGGATAAAAGACTTCGCTTTTTCCCTTGATGCAAAAATGCCGCGGCTTACGAGGATTATATCAAGCCACTCTTTGCGTTTATGAGGCATCTTTAATTTCGTTTTTTATTTTTCATCCTCTCCCAACGCCGCGGTAAACAAAACCATGTCTCTGCACGACGGATGGATCGTAAATATTACGCCCATCAAAGATATGCGTGCCTTTCATCAGTTGTTTGATGCGGTTGAAGTTTATCTGCCGGAATCGGTTCCATTCTGTCAGGATCAGAAGGGCATCCGCACCCTCCACAGCGGAATATTCGTCTGCGCAGTAAACAATATCGGGCATTATTTTCTTGCACTTCTCCATAGACATCGGGTCATACGCCCGAACAACTCCGCCTTTTTTCAGTATCGCATCACAAACAACCAATGCCACCGAATCCCTGATGTCGTCCGTGCCGGGCTTGAAGGAAAGTCCCAGCACAGCAAAAACTTTTTTGTTCAGGCTGCCGATTTCGTCTTCTATCTTCTTCACGAGAAAAAAGGGCTGCTGCTTGTTTATTGCGATTGTCCCCTTGAGTATTTCCAACTCATATCCGAATTTTCTGGAGACATTCAGAAGAGATTCGGTGTCCTTCGGAAAACACGAGCCTCCGAAGCCGATGCCCGCACGCAGAAACTTCGCACCAATGCGCGAATCCAGACCGACGCCGCGCGTAACTTCTTCAATATCAGCCCCGACACGCTCGCACAAATTCGCTATTGAATTAATAAAAGATACCTTCGTGGCAAGGAAAGCATTGGATGCGTATTTTATTATCTCCGCACTGCGCACCGATGTGATGACCATCGGCTTCTCCATCGTTGAATACAACTCAATCAGTTTCATCGCCACCCTCTTGTTCGGGGCGCCGATGACTATGCGCTCAGGAGAGATGGCATCGCTTATGGCTGTGCCCTCGGAAAGAAACTCCGGATTAGAAACCACCTCCACCTCAATATCAGGCGGGCGATAACGATCAATTATCTCCTTGACCAGATCACCTGTGCCGACTGGGACTGTGCTCTTGTTCACAACAATTTTTGAAGCGTTGAGATTTCTTGCGATCTCCGCTGCGGCCCCTTCAACCTGCGAGAGATCGGTCTCGCCGTTCCCCCCGGCGGGCGTGCCGACAGCAATGAATATGATCTCGGATTTGCGAACCGCTTCACCAGTATCAGTTGTGAAAAACAATCTGTTGTCCTCAACATTCCTGTTTACCATCTCTTCCATGCCCGGTTCATAAAAAGGCATCTTGCCGTCATTAAGCATTTTTATTTTCTCCGCATCCTTATCAACGCAGATGACAGTGTTGCCGAGTTCCGCAAAAACAGCGCCCGTTACAAGTCCCACATATCCAACTCCTAAAACCGCTATGTCCATTTCAGATTTCCTCTTTCAGGTTTTTATCTCATTATAACACAGGCGAGCTGCGCCTTCAAATTAGAGAAATGTGGATAAGAACTTCGAAGAAAGGGGATTAGACAGAATATTTGCTATGTGATAAATCAACCCTAAAGTTGTAAAAATCTCACGCAAAGAACGCGAAGAAACGCAAAGTGCGCAGAGGTAAAAAATGAAATAATTTTAAATATCAAAGTCTAAATGTTAAATGAATGACAAAGATCAAATGACAAAAAAATATAAACCACGAATTACACGAATTAACACTAATTTCAATTCGCGAAAATTTGTGTAATTAGTGGTTAAATATTTTATATTTGGACTCACTGCTGTCCAATCAAAAAATCCAGATATGTAGGGCGCGATTTCCACATCGCGCCGTAAAACTCTACATTCAGAACAAGCCCTGCCTCGCCGCCGCGCCGGATAACATCTCGGAAACTCATAGTGTCAAATTCCTGCGGAGTGGCGCTCATAGTTTTGAGTTGCCGCCTCAGAAGTTTGAATGCAAATTCATAAGTGTATTCAAATCTCTGGATGACCGAATCGTAGAGCGCCCGCAGCATTTCGGGATCCTTTGCGGCGGGTGAATCAGAGAGTTCCATCACCTTCTCAAGACTCGCAAGCGCCTTTTCAAGATTCTCTATGATAAGCGTCATATCAACCTCTTCAGATTTGCGCCTCATTATAACACAGGCGATCTGCGCCTTCAACCTGTAGGGGCGACCGGCCGGTCGCCCCTGTCTGATATTTTGCCACTGAAAAAACGGTGAACCTTATTGTAAAGTCTTGTCGGTAACATTACCCTACCTGTTGTCTTGCTTATGTGTTAAAATTATCTGATATGAACAACATCTATCTGAAAAAAACCTTTATCATTATCTTATTCTCAACCATTTTAAGCCGTTTTGCTTTTTCTCTTGAGTCTCAACATTATCCACAATTCGGGTATTTGCTCGCTTCCAACAAAGATTTCTCAATCTGGTGGGCAGAGGGGACATATAAAATCTTCAAAGAACAAAAAATACCGGAATCTAAATCCGACTCCATAAAAATCTCCGCCGCAAAAAACGAATACGAACCATTCCAGTTGGTCATCAATTCAAGAATTGATTTAAGAAATGTAAAAATAGTTTTGAGTGATTTGAAAAACGAGAAAGGAAATGTAATTGAGAAAAAAAACATTGCGATAAATTTCGTTGAGTATGTAAATATAGAAAGCACAACTGACGATCTCGGATTCAAGGGCTATTGGCCCGACCCGCTGCCGGAATATTATGAGCCATTTGATGTCAGAAGCAGCGAAAATAAACCCTTATGGTTCACGGTTTATATACCAAAAGATAAAAAAGCGGGGCGATACAGGGGAAATATCAAGATTATTCCTGAGAACTCCGAAAAATTGACCGCGCAGATTGAAATCAAAGTTTTTGATTTTACACTCCCCGAAGAAACACACACCCGGACTGCTTATGGTGTTGGGCTTAATAACCAATATCACAATGTTCAAACAACAGAAGATAAAAGAGCGGTGTTTGATTTATACCTGCAAAACTTCCGAAAGCACAGGGTATCCCCTTACCATCCTATGAGTTTCTATCCGATAAAAGAAGAGATAAATTGTGAGAAAGAGGAAATCACTCTTGACTTCACGGAATTTGATTACGCCGCAAAGAGATACCTTGATGAATTCAAATTCACGGGTTTTCGTTTTGGCAGCATCCCCGGAGAAATATGCGGTCACGAGAGATACAGCCCCGAATTTAACCGGCTTTACAAGAAATTCTACGGAAAAATATACGATCACCTGAAAGAAAAAGGCTGGCTTGAGAAGGCTTACGCATACTGGATTGATGAACCGCAGTTTGACAGATGGGAACATGTCAGAAAAGGAATGGAACTGCTTAAAGAGGCATCGCCCGAATTAAAAAGACTCCTGACAATCCATGTTAACCTCGCCCCGACTCCCTTCTTCTATAACTATGTTGATATATGGGTCCCGATATTTAACCTTTATTATCAGAAAAATGCGCGGCAGAGGCAGAAGAAGGGGGAAGAGGTGTGGTGGTATGTATGCACCGGACCGAAATCGCCCTACCCGAATAATTTTATAGATCATCCTGCGATAAACCACAGGATCAGGTTCTGGATGATACAGAAATACCGCGTTGACGGCGATCTCTACTGGACAACAACCTACTGGAGAAACAACCCCTGGGAAGTCCCAATGTCTTATGCATCTGATGGTTATGAATACGGCAACGGCGACGGCTCTCTCCTCTACCCGCCGCAGAGGGAAACGCCTGCGGAACCTGTGCTAAAGGGACCTGTGAATTCAATCAGGTTTGAAATGATACGGGAAGGACTTGAAGACGGGGAGTATTTCTGGATTTTAGAGCAGGGGATAGAAAGACTTAAAAAGATGGACGAAAAGAAAAACAAAGAATATATAAAAAAAGGCGAAGATGCACTTTCAACTGTTGATGACTTGATAAAAAAATTGTATGAATTTGAAAGAGACCCGCAGAAACTCTACAAAGCAAGAGAAAACATCGCGCAGGTTATTGAAGAACTGGGAAAGCAGTAACCGCCGACAACTATCCACTGACCACTAAAACGATAGTATAGGTTTTGATATTCTGGTTACCGAATCTGTCAGTGGCGGCAATCGTGAGGGTATTGTTGCCTGTCTGCAATGCCATTGAATAGGTAAAGACGCCGAGCGAGTCCTGCGCCACCGATGTGCCGTTCACGGTAACGGTTGAACCCGGCTCCGCGTAGCCTCTGACCGTTGTCGGCGTGCTGTAAACATTGATAACCTCGCTGCCTGCGCTGCCCACAGGCGGAAATGGATCAATGAGGTTGATTGTGGGCGCGGTTGTATCTTTGGTGATCGTCCTTATGAGATTGATGGAATTGCCGTATTCATCGGTCAGGGCGACAGTGATATTGTTCCTGCCCTCCTTGAGGACGATCTCTTTTGAGAAACTCCCATTTGATGGAAAAGAAGTATAGCCGTCAACGCCGCTTGAGATAGTTATGTTTGCATCGGCGGTTGCCGTGCCTGCAAAAGTGACCGATGAATTCGTGGTTGTTGTGTGATTTGGTGGAGAAGTCAGTGTAAGAGAAAGCAGTTCGGTCTCCGCCGAGTCGGGGGTAAGAGTATATAGTTCGCCCTTTCCACCGTAAGCAATGAGTTCATAACTTGTCGGGGAATTGTAAGTATAAAGGTAATCGCCCGCTGAATAGGCATCGCTCTGGGCGATGTCGTCACCGGTGAAGGCGTTTTTGGGAATATCAGCAAGGTAAGTCGTTGTGGCATAGAGGAAAGAGACGACATCATCTGTTCCCGGGTCTGGATATGCGCCGTAACCTTCGGCGTAATCTTCAACAGCGTTTCTGATCTCGTTCACGGCATCAATCGTTTCTTCCTCGTAAGAATTGATCTCGCTCGCATCAAAGTGGTAAATGATATTGCCGTGGCGCATCTTCCAGCCGTCAAAGGCGACCGTGCCGGTGGCTATCACCATCGTTACGGTGTGCATCGTGTCGGGGAGGTCTGTTGCGATCTGGTAATATGTAACGAAATCGTCTCTGTATCCCTCATAAGGAGTGTCTTTTGATAAATCAAGAGTGCCCACCAACTGCGCATCAATATAGAATTCCACCGTGCCGGCGTTCGGATAGTTGTCCGTGGGCAGAAACATCACGCCGACCTCTCTGAAGGGATTGGACATAGAAGCCGATAGCCCCGCCCTTGTTCCCACTGCGGTCGTCCAGACAAAGCCGATGGTGTTGTTGAACAATGTCCACTCATACTGCGAAGGGTAATAGCGGGTCTGATTAGCGAGCGACTTTTTTACGACACGGACATCGCCGCCGCTTTCGCTTTCAGGAGACACCGTTCCCGAACCCCCGCCGCCACCGCAGCCCGCAGCAAGTATCATTACAATAGCAAACAATAAGGGAAGTATAACCCTCATATTAATTTATCGTCTTGAAATCGTCATTTCTTCATCATTTTTCCCGAAAAATCCCGCCAATGTTGACATTCCTCCAATATCCCATTAATATGGAAAATGTGTAGGGACAGACCTATGTGTCTGCCCAATCGGGTGCACACGCTGGTGCGCCCCTGCAAAAAACGGGGACTTAGTTCAATTGGGAGAACGCCGCCCTTGCACGGCGGAGGTCACGGGTTCGAATCCCGTAGTCTCCAAGGGATTTGAAAGGTTTTGAACGGCGCAAAGCGCATTTTTTCAGGAAGAAAAAATAGTGAAAAACCGTGGTCAGGCGGAGCGAGGCATGATGCCGAGCGAGCGCTTGACCGAATCCCGTAGTCTCCAAGGGATTTGAAAGGTTTTGAACGGCGCAAAGCGCACTTTTTCAGGGCGAGCGCGCGACGAGGAAGGAGCGCATGTCTGCGAGCGCCCGCGAGTCGGTGAGCGGGCTGTCCGAAAAAATAGTGAAAAACCGTGGTCAGGCGGAGCGAGGCATGATGCCGAGCGAGCGCTTGACCGAATCCCGTAGTCTCCATTTTATGCCCACGAAGGACACGAATGAAAAATCAGAAAGAACTTCGTGTTTATCGTGGGAAATAATTAAAGGGGTGAAATGAAATGCCAAAAGTGGAGCGCGCGGCGGTCCTTACAGGCGGCGGCGACTGCGCAGGACTGAATCCTGCGATCAAATGGGTAACAAAAGGACTGCTTGATGATGACATGAAGCGGCAATACCGCAGAAATTTCCAAATCATCGGCATAAAAAGAGGATGGGCTGGGTTCGTTGAATACAAGTCTTCCAACGCACTTGACGATAATAACATCGCACCGCTCAACGAAGCGATGGTGCGCACCTGGGACCGCCTCGGGGGCACGAATCTCGGCTCTTCGCGCACGAACCCATTTCGTGATGAAAAGACTCTCAAAAAGACTATTCGCAATATAAAATCACTCAGCATTGAAGTAATCATCGCCATCGGCGGCGAGGACACGCTCGGCGTCGCCGAAGGACTGCGCCAGCACGGCATAAATGTTATCGGCATCCCAAAAACCATTGACAAAGACCTCTGCGGCACCGACTACAGCCTCGGTTTTTCAACGGCCGTTGAAGTTATCTCTGAAGAAATAGGCCGCCTGCGCACTACTGCCGGCTCGCACGAGCGCATCTTCGTTGTAGAAACTATGGGACGCCACGCCGGACATCTCGCCCTTCAGGGCGGCATCGCCGGCGGCGCATGCATGATACTCATTCCCGAATACGAATTTGACATGGACAAAGTGCTCCACATACTCAGCCGCCGCAAAAAAATGGGCGCGCGCTACGACATCGTGGTCGTCGCCGAAGGGGCAAGATCAAAACATCATCACGAACTGACGAAGACGACGGAGGTGGATGAATTCGGGCACAAGATTCTCGGCGGCATCGGCGAGTTTGTCGCAAGACAGATCAAGAAGGAAAAAACATCGGAAGTGCGCTGGGTAACGTTGAGCCACTTGCAGCGCGGGGGGTCACCGTCGGCGTATGACATACGGATGGGGCGCGCCTTCGGACTTGCCGCCGCCGAACTTGCGATGCGGCGCGATTACGGCAAGATGGTCAGTCTGCGCGACAACCACATTACCAATGTCCCCATTCAAGATGCAATCCGCAAGGATGAAAAGGGAAATACGATCTTAAATCTTGTTAATGTTGAGATTGAATACGATACCGAGCGATACATAGCCAGGCGGCGCGTGCTGGGAACGAAGATATATTAAACCCAAATTGAGCGATTTCTGAAAAATTGTAGGGCGGCATATCCGTATGCCGCCGTTCGGCACGGTGCGGAGACCGCGCCCTATCTATGATATTGTTTCCACTGATAAGCGATCAATTTGGAGTGCGACATCACGATGTCGCTTTCATTTACGGCGACATGTCGCCGTGTAACAAAGCGGTGTCGTGCCACCGCACTCCAAATTTACGGCGCATTATTAGCAAATTTGTACAAGTCCAATATTAATCCACGAAAAGGGCACGATGAAAAGATAAAAAAAGCCCCGCGCAAGCGGGGCTTTGGTTTTTAATTTAGAAGTTTATCATGGCTATTGACATGTGAAAGTAGTAACAGTATCGCAGACATTGCTTGCACATTCTAGGTTAGATGTGCAGGCACAACCTAAAGGTCTGTTGTTCGGCTGCGTGCAGGGATCAGGTCCGCATACATTAGCATTACAGAAGGTGCTTGCACATTCAGGTGGACTTGTACACGCACAGCCGTCAGGTCTGTTACTCGGCTCCATGCAAGGATCGGGACCACATATACCGACATTACAGAAAGTGCTCGCACATTCAGATGGACTTGCGCAGGCACAGCCGTCAGGTCTGTTACTCGGCTCCATGCAAGGATCGGGTCCGCATACATTGGCATTACAGAAGGTGCTTGCACATTCAGATGTACTTGTACACGCACAGCCGTCAGGTCTGTTACTCGGCTCCATGCAAGGATCGGGTCCGCATACATTGGCATTACAGAAGGTGCTTGAACATTCAGAAGGCATTGTGCAGGGACAGGTGTCATCATACGGCGTGATTGTGCAGTTGGGACCGCCGCCGCAGTCGGCGGGACATACGGTTGAGTTCTCGCCGTTTGAGGTGTCGCATATCGTGTTGTTGTTGCAGTCCCAGCAATCGGAAGGACATGATGCCGGACTCTCGCCCATACCAGTATCACATATTACATTGTTATCGCAAGTACTTTGATAACACATCATCGCACCTATATTCCAGTAGCAGTTCGGATCGATAGTGCAGGTCGGCTCGGTTACATAACTTGAACAGTTTGAGCCGCCGCAGTCGGCGGGACATACGGTTGAGTTCTCGCCGTTTGAGGTGTCGCATATCGTGTTGTTGTTGCAGTCCCAGCAGTCGGCTGGACAATTCGCCGAAGTCTCGCCCATGCCGGGTTCGCAGATGCCATTGTTGTTGCAGCCGCTACCCTGATAACACATATTCATTTCAAAGTCCCAGTAGCAGTTCGGATCAGTTGTGCAGGTCGGCTCGGTTACATAACTTGCGCAATTTGTGCCGCCAGTCTCGCATATCCAGGTAGATGTATTGCAGTAGTTGCTCGCACAATCAGGATTCGTTGCACAAGCGCAGCCGTCTGGATAAGGCGGTGTGGTGCAGCCACCACCTTGATAGCACATCATCGTCGCCATATCCCAGTAACAGTTCGGATCAGTAATACAGGTCGGCTCGGTTACATACACTGAACAGCCGCCGCCGCCTGTGCCGCAGGTATAGGTCGTCATATCACATATCGCTGACATACAATCAGCCGCCGATGCGCATGCACAACCATCAGGATACGGCTTCGTTGTGCAGCCGCCGCCTTGATAACACATCATCGTCGCCATATCCCAGTAACAGTTCGGATCTGTAATACATGTCGGCTCGGTTACATAATTCGCACAGTTGGTGCCGCCAGATTGCATACACATCATCGTCGCCATATCCCAGTAACAGTTCGGGTCTGTCATACACCCTGCCTCGGATACAAAACCTGAGCAGTTGCTGCCGCCGCAGTCACCCGGACAAGTGTTAGTAGATGCCTCGTAACTATCGCACTGCCCATCGCCGCACCAGCAGTCAGTGGGGCAGCCCTGAGAATCTTCACCCTGCTGTATATCGCAGTATCCATTGTAACCACAATTTACAGCGCCGCCCTGATAACACATCATCGTCGCCATATCCCAGTAACAGTTCGGATTGGTGGTGCAGGTCGGCTCGGTTACATACGCCGTGCAGCCGCCGCCCATTGGCATACAGGTGTAACTTGCGTAATCGCATATCCCCGACATGCAATCAGCAGATACGGTGCACGGACAGCCGTCAGCGAATGGTCTTGTCGGGCAGCCGCCGCTTACATATATACACTTCATCGTCGCCATATCCCAGAAACAACCCGGATTGGTGATGCATGTCGCCTCTGTTACATTCGGTGAACAAATATCACCGCCGGCAAGCACGCATTTCATCGTTGTGTAATCCCATCTACAGTTATAGTCTGTCATACACATCGGCTCGGTTACATACATTTCACAACCAGCAATGTTGCCGGTTCCACAGGTAAAAGTTGACATGCTGCATATCGCCGACATACAATCCGCCGCCGCCGTGCACGGACAACCATCCGGGAACGGTCTGTATGCGCAGGTTGTGCCGCCGGCAAACATACACCTCATCATCGCATAATCCCAGTAGCAGTTCGGATCAGTATAGCAGGTCGGCTCAGTTACATACATCTCGCAGCCGCCGCCGCCCGGACAGCCCCCCATCGTCGGGCTGCCATAAGTGCAGGGACAGCCGTCATTCATATTCGGGACTGTATCTATATCGCAATCTCCATAAGGATCAAATTGATTACATCCAGCGCCTTCTGTGCCAGCCGGACATACGGTAGTATCCGGATAACACGGATTCATATCATTCATATTCGTAATGCCGTCCTGGTCGCAGTCGCCATACATGACGCTGTAATCGCAGCCGGTATCGCATCTGGTGCCGCCGCAGTCACCCGGGCACATCATCGTGCTTGCCTCATAATTGTCGCAGACCATATCGCCGCATCTACAGTCGGCAGGACACCCGATTGAATCCTCTGAATACCACGGTTCGCACATTGCATTGTTATTGCAGCCCATCATTGCGGGCATACACATCCCGCCATAAGTCTTATCGCAGAAGTTGCTCATACAATCCGCATTCGTTGTGCACCCGCAGCCGTCATAACGCGGTCTCACATCGCAGCCGGGCATCGTTATACAGTATGCTGTTGCAAAATCATAATATGTTCCTACAGGGCAGGTGCAGCCGGGCCAATCAACCGCCGGCACCTGTCCGCCCGAACATGTCGCTACACATTGATTGGTGAAACTGTCAAGATATGGAGTCGCCTGCGGACATACACAACCCAAAGTCGGGTCAAGCACCATCCCTGACGGGCAGCCCGACATGCAGTATCCGGTTGCCGGGTCAGGATATGTGCCCGGAGCGCAGATGCATGCGCCGGTCGCCGGGTCTGCTATAGAACCTGGCGTACAGGCGGCAACGCAGGTGCCTGCGATCGGATCAACATACATCCCCGCAGGACACGATGTCGGCGCTGCCGGGCAGTAGCCATCTGCCGGGGTTCCGAACCTGCACGGGCACGCGTCATACATATTCTGCGCGCCGTCATTATCGCAATCAGACATCGGATCGGAAAGGTCGCAGCCGGCGCCGTTCGTATCCGGCGGACACACAAATCCGGAAACAGCCTGCATACACCTCATCGTCGCCATGTCCCACTTGCATTTAGGATCTATCATACAGGTCGGCTCGGTTACATACATTTCGCAGCCGCCGATATAGCATGGCTGCGGGTCTTCATAGTTCATCATGCCGTCCATGTCGCAATCGCCTTTTACCGAAGCATCACAGCCGGAACCATGCGAGCCGAACGGACAGATATTCATACCAACCTGATAACATGCATAGTTCGTCCAATCCCAGTAACAACTCGGGTCTGTCATACATGTGGCATCGGTTACATAATTTGCACACGCGCTCGTGCCGCCTGCCTGAATACAACTCATCGTCGCCCAATCCTGATAAGTCCCCGGAGGACAGTTGCAGAACCCGTAGAACGGGTCGCCGATCTGCCCGCCGGAACATTCCGCCACGCAGGTATTCTTGAACATATCATAGTATGGAGCGGGTGTAGTGGTGGTATCTCCAAGTGCGTCAAGAACATCTCTACTCGGGCAGAGGCATTGTCCCTCAATGGCGACGAAGCCGCCCGGACACGCATAAGACGATGTGCATTTCATCGTTGCATAATCCATAAAGCCGTTAGCGCAGTAGCAGGTGCCGGTGATCGGGTCTGCCGTCTGCCCGCCCGTGCATTCTGTAACGCAGGAACCGATAGAATAATCAAAATAAGTGCCCCGCTCACACATATACATATCAGGAACTTTACAAACCTGATACTGATAATCCCACACAGTGCCTGTCGGACAGGCGCAGGTGCCGTCATCTGCCATATACTGACCGCCCGGACACCAGTTCTCCGCCTCACGGCAATAGCCGGTTATCGGGTCCATATAAGTCCCGGGTTGACATATACAAGCGCCGGTCGCAGGATCGGTTATATACCCCGGCGGACAGGCATACACACAAGTCCCCGTGAGATAGTCAACATAAGACCCCGGCGGACAATTCAACGCCATATCAGTTACACTCTGTGGATAACTGTTCGGGTCATTCGGGTTATACCCATACATCATTTCATAATCATCGGGGTAACCGTCACCGTCTGCATCCCTGCTGAACGGGTCGGTGCCCATCGCCAGTTCCTGACCATTCGTCATACCGTCTTTATCGCAGTCGCCGTCAGGATTCCCGAACGGGTCGCAACTTGCGCCGCAGGCGGGGTCCGTTGCCAGCGTTGTTACATAAGGATCAAACGGGTTGCAATCATCACCGTTGACCACTGCGTCATAGTCGCAGTCGGCGCCCGGATCGCCGAAATCGCATTGCATTGTTGTATCTTCATCAACCTGCCCGTCGCCGTCATTGTCAATGCCATCAATAAATTCTTCATCTACACGCCAGTCGCCGTCGTTATCAATATTGTCGCCCGGTATGACGCCGGAATGTGCTATATCTACCTTGCAGTTCGGGTCATCACTGGATAAATTCATCATTGCATCAAAAGGATTACAATCGCTGCCGTTCGCAACCCCGTCTTTGTCGCAGTCCTTCGCCGAATCTGCAAAATCACAGATGAGGTCTTCGTCAACTTTTAAATCGCCGTCGTTGTCAATACCATCATTTATTTCCTCATCAACGAGTCCATCGCAGTCGTTGTCTATTCCGTCGCCCTCAGTCATCGCCGCACTGCTGATGCAAACAGGCGCCTTAAGAACAACCGAAATCGGCTCCGATTCAAAACCGCCGATAACAGCCTTCACTGTCAGCGGATTCGCCTCTCCATACATAAAATGCCCTTCAGCAACTGCATAATAGTCGCCCTCTCTATTAAGTTCCTCTCTCGTCTGCCGTCGGTTCCTTCTCTCTTCACCTGTTACCGCATTGGCGGCAATCCCGCCAATCGGCACAAGCGGCGCACTGCCGATGAAGGTGCCGCCCTCAGTTAAATTGTAAAGACTGGCAACCAACCCGACCGGAATGGGTGTTGATGACCTTACAACCGCCCTGACCTGAACTTCCGTCATCCCATATACCCACTGACCGCTCGGTATCACCATCACATCCGCGCCTGTGAAAACCAAGCCCAGCGAGTCGGCGCTGACACTGCCGGGGTAAACATCCTCTTTTGTGATCTGCCCGAATTCGTCCTTCGCTTGAAAGATCAGCGGCAGCGTGCAGTCCTGCAATCGTAAATTGTCTATAGAAAACGACCCATCCGAGTAAGACTGGGCGCCTTCCAAACTAAGTATAAGGTCGCCGTTCATTATGACCTGTGAACCGGGTTCCACCATTCCGGATATATTCACATAAGGACAATCGGTGAAGCCCGATGAGGGACTTGTTATAAGAAGTGTCGGCGGCGCTTTTACATAAACTGTAACAGCCTCCTCAACCGAGTTTCCTTTCTCATCAGCGCAGGTTGCTTTTAGTTCAAGGTCGCCGCCTGCTTCAAGCGAAATACTCACCGTAAATGAACCATCATCGCCTGCGGTTACGACATTGCCGTTTACATTGCACATCGCACCGGCAAGTGTTTTTCCTGATACACTTACTGTCTCCCCTTCAAGAGGGAATCTCTCATCACTAACTGGACTTGTAATTTCTAAAGTGAGTGCCTCTTCCTCTTCTTCCTCTTCTTCTTTGGCAGCGCAAACTCCATCAACACAATCCTCGCTACAGCATTCCTCATCGGCTGCGCATGCCTCGCCGTCTTCCAAACAGGCAACAGCGGCTGCCGCCTTCTGCTGGCATAGTCCGTTTTCACAATTGTTGCTGCAACAATCATTGTTCTTTTCGCATGCCTCAGCATCAGCGGCACATGCGCCGCCTGCCTCCCTCGCCGCATCTTCATTCTCGCACTTGCCATCAACGCACTTGTGACTCCAGCAATCATCGTCCACTTCGCAGGCGTGTTTATCTTCATCGGACATCGGGGTCGGCTCCGGAGGCGCAGACCCCGCAGGAATTGAAACCTCCGTTCCTGCCGGAACATTCTGTGTCTGACCCTGCGCGGTAACATCAACCGAACCGTCGTAACAGGAAACATTCGTTGTGTTATCTGCGGTGTTCTCCATATCAAAGGCGGTTCCTCTGACGCCTGCAACCGCTGTCGGGGTTGTGATTTCAAAAGACGACTGCGGATTCTGTAGTTTCTCCGCCTTCGCCTTGACCTTGCCCATAAACAGGTCGCCGCTTGAGGTTACGGTTTTAGTCTTCGGATCAACATTGATGTCCTTGACCGTGAAGAAAGTGAACTGTGTCAACTTGATCATGTTCTGCGTGCTCCAGCGCACCACGACCGAAGATTTTGCTCCGGTTTTGATCTGTGAGCCGCTCGCAACTAACATGCCCTCTTTAGCGGGCGTCCAACTGCCGTCTGACGGCTGCACCTGCACATCGCCCACGATGGATGTGAGCGTCGCTTTAACCGAAACCGACTTCAGCGGTGCGGTGTAAAGCAGACAAATACATAACAAAGACACAGCGATGACTAACGCTTTTCTCAACATGGCGTCCCCCTTGTTTGTTTAAGTTGATTTTTACAATCTGGGAATTCTTCCATTTGACAAAAAAAACTAAATTTTACCGCTATATTAGCGGTATATGTTAAAAATTATAACACGAAATCCTGATTTTTGAATAGTTTTTGAAAAAAAATTTTTTTGTACTTTATCATTGTTTTATGTTTCTAATTTTACCCGAAATAATCAGAAAAACAATGTGATTTTAGTCACTTTAAATTATGTGATGCGCATCACATAAAATAGTGCGAAGATGCTGATGTGAAGGATGCTGATGACAGGGTGTCGTTAAACGGTTGCGCGGCTCGAATCGTCAATCGTTGCTCGTTAATCGGCTAAAGAAAAACCGAAAACCGTAAGACGAACAACGATTCCAGCAGCGCAACCGCAACCGAATAACAAATGATGATTCTTATAAAAGAATTATCCCTATTGTTGCATAAAAAATAATGAAACCACCAAGATCACCAAGGGCACCAAGAGAAAAAGGCATTAACAGCAGGACTTCACTCTCAGTGAAGTCCTGCGGGCGCACGCAATGCGCCCTTAATACTTCTTTTCTTTGTGCACTTTGTGTCTTGGTGGTTAAATATTTATGAAAAATCAGGGTTATGTATGGATATATATGCTATGCACTATGCACTTTGCACTTTGCACTTTGTTTCACTACCCCATCCTCTGCCGCAAGCCCTTCTCGTCCGTAATAATTACATCCCCCTTTTTCAGTTTTATGTATCCCATAGTCTTCAGCGTCTTCAGCGCCCTTGTCAGCGTCTCGCGCGTTGTCCCCACAAGATGCGCCAGTTCCGAGCGGTTGTATTCAACGGAGACAAAAATCCCGTCCTCCTGCTTCTTGCCGGTAGCCTTCGCTATATCAATCAGAACCCGCGCGAGCCTGCCGCACACATCAAGAAAGGCGAGATTCCCTATATGAAGGTTCGCATCACGCAGCCGGCGTGCAAGAACCGTCATTATCTTTGCCGGAATCTCAGGATGCTTCTTTATCTGCTCAAGAAAATCCTCCCGCCGCAGCACCAGAACCTCCGTAGGCTCAAGCGCCACCACCGACGCCGACCGCGGCTCGCCGTCAAGCAGCGAAAGTTCTCCGAAAAATTCCTTCGGCTTCAGTATCCCCACTATAAACTCTTTTCCGGGATCATCAGTGAGGATTACTTTCACCTTGCCGCTCAGGATTGAGAAGAAGGTGTCGCCGATATCGTGCTTGTGTATAATAACTTCGTTTCTTTCATAACTCTTCACCGCCGATGCGCGCTCCAGAACTTTCAATTCCTTCTGCGAAAGTTTATTGAAGAGCGGCACCTCCCGCAGCGCTGATTGGTATTTATTCATTTTTCATCACCCTCCTTAATATGGAGTTGTAAAATTCCAAAAATGGGGGTATTTACTTCACCCAAGTATTTCAAGTTTTTTGAAATTTGGAGTGCGACATCACGATGTCGCTTTCAATTCGGGCGACATGTCGCCCGAAAACAAATCGGTGTCCTGCCACCGCACTCCAAAAATTACCAGTCCATTCACTCACAAAATCTCTTATCTACCTTGAGTTTTAGTTACTGGAATCAAGTAAATACCCCTTATTCCAAATTACAAGCACCAACTTTCATATAAAAGACGGGAGAAGTAAGATGGTAGACGGAAGACGATCTGTCTCACATCCTACATCCACCATCTTACATCTCACATCTACCATCTTCCGTAATATTTTGATCACTGGATTTTGTTTGAAATTTGTAATTTGTTATTTGTAATTTTTGATCATGTTTTCATATATTTTCAGCGTCCTGTCAGCAACCTTATCCCATGTGAATTTTTCAAGCACACGCCGATGCGCATTTGCGCCGAACCACTTCAAATCGCCGCCAAGCAGCAGATTAATCCCCCACGCAATATCTTCAGGATTGTGCGGGTTCACATGCACGCCGCACATCCCCTCGCCTTCCGTAACCACCTGCTCCCTGAAGCCGCTCGTCCCCTGTGCACCCACTACCACAGGCTTGCCTATCGCCATCGCCTCAAGCGACACTATCCCGAACGGCTCATACAACGACGGAAATACCGCAAGGTCGCAAGCCGCATAATGCAGTATCCGCAACTCTTCCGATACAAACTCCGTGCGCAGCGACACTCGGCTGTCCATCCCCTCCTGCCGCAATATCTCCCTTATCGTGCCTTCAAGCTCGCCCTGCCCCAAAAACACAAACCGCGCCTGCGGATGCGACTCCACAACCATCGGCGCCGCACGCGCTAACTGCTGCGGTCCCTTCACCTTCGTCAGCCGCCCGACAAAAAGCACCATCTTTTCCCCTTTATCAATTCCATAACTGCGCCGCAATTCATTGATCTTGTCCTCTGCAAACCTCTCAATCGCGTATTTCGCAGGATCAACACCGTTCCATGAAACTTCTATCTTGTTTATATCCACTCCCATCCTTGACACTTCGTCGCGCATCGCCCACGAGACCGTGATCACCTTGTCCGCCGTCTGCGCACCCGCACGCTCCATGTACTTTATCGCCTCCGAGCCGCCGCCGCCCTGACGCCCGCCCTCGGTTGAATGAAGATGAAACACGAGTGGAAACCCGCCGCTCCTCCCTGCTACCGCCGCACCGAGTATCCCCAGCCAGTCATGCCCCGCCGCAATGTCCCACCTGCGTCCCTCCGTTATCACATCGTTCGCACCGATGAGATTGTAAGACACCACATCGCTTAAATAAGGCATGTAGCCGCCCCAGTTGCGGAAACCTTCCGCAGCAAAAAGCGCCAGCGCAGCACCCCAATCTACCGCGCGCGGGCGCAGCACCTCAACGCCGTTCCATGTGTCCTCCTCCGCCAGATCACCGGGATTCGGACTGATCACGCTCACCTGATGACCCAGTTCAACATATTTCTTCGTGATCTCAAGTGAATAAGTCCCTAATCCTCCAAATATCCGCGGCGGAAACTCGTGGGAAAAAAACAGTATTTTCATTTATTGTGTTATTATCTCATAAAATTCGGCTCTTTTCAAATTTATTTGGATTGCATAACCTGATCTCATATAATTGATTCCAGTGCAAAAAAATACGAGGGGAGATGGTAGACGATCAAATATGGTAGATGGGAGAAGTGAGATGTGAGATGATTTTTTCGTCTCACTTCTTCCGTCTCACATCTTACATTTACCGTCTACCGTCTTACCCATTTACGCACCTTGCATTATGAACTTTTTGCACCAGAGTAAAATATGTTCGCACGAATAAACTCAGCGGCAACACTCGGTATTGATGCCTATGTGGTGCAGGCGGAAGTGGACATCACCAACTATAGAAATCTAAAATAATAATTAAAATGTGAGTGATAAGTAATGAGAAGATTAAGAACAGACGAAAGATTTGCATTAACCGAACGCTCTTTCTACCCAGAAATTATGAGCATTATAGAAAGTTTTGGCGGTAGCAGTGTTCAAGAAGTAAAAATTAACTCATATCCAGATATAGTTTTTGATTTAGAAGATCGTAAATGGATTCTTTCAGTAAAAATAGGAGAATCTGTTAGTAGTATTAAAGATGCTTTCCTTCAATATTTAAGACATAAAGAAGAAAGCAAAATTGATTTTGGAATGCTTCTTATTCTTCCAGAATCCATAAGAAATATTGATGCAACAAGTGAGGCAATAAAGGATGCGATTAAGAATAGACCAGTAACTGCATTGGTTGATGCCGGAATCGTAAAGGAGGAACTTAGGGACAGACCATTTCCACATATTGTTAAATTCCTAATTGATGTAGTTCTCGCTCGGTTAAAAACAAAACAAAAATCTTATTATCCTCTTTCTTTAGTAATTTCTTTGTTGCAACAACAAGTAACAGAAATGATGAAAGATATTTCTTTAAGCCAAGAGAAAATATTAGAAATTGTTACTGACAATGAACTGTTAATGGATTTAGGTCATTTGAAAGATTCAGAGGCAAACGATATTGCGCGTTTTCTTGCTTCGTATATTTTAATGAGTCAAATCCTCTTTTTTAGACTTTTTTACTCTGCACGACCTGAAACATTCAAGGAACCCGTTTTACCAGTATCACATCATACACTGCGCAGGTCTTTTAGAACGATATTAGATATCAATTACAAACCAATTTACTCGGTTGAAGTTTTAGATGTAATACCTGATGATTTTCTTAAAGATACTTTCGATCTTATTTGGGGTTTACAAATAGAAAATGTCCGTTATGAACTCCCCGGTCGCATATTCCATGAATTAATGCCAACCAAAATCAGGAAGATGTTAGCCGCTTTCTATACGCGACCACATGCAGCCGAAATGCTTGCTCATCTAACAATTGAAAAAAGTAATAATTCTGTTTTTGACCCAGCATGCGGATCAGGGACAATTCTTGTGTCAGCATATCAGCGAAAGTTAGAACTCTTTAAAAAGGAACATAGAATAGGTAATCCCCACAAACGATTCTGCGAAGAGGAAATATTCGGCGCGGATATCATGCCTTTCGCAGTCCATCTTACTTCAGCAAATATTGCTGCTGCTGATGTAGCCACAACAATTGATAGAACACAAGTAATACAGGGCAATAGTCTTGCCCTTTATCCTGGCAAAGATTATAAGGGGGGAATACATCAGATGTATATTCCGTATGAACCCCCAAATGCAAATACTAATGATGGCGATATTTATGCTGTTTCGCTCAACGAAGTTGATATTATTCTTATGAATCCACCATTCACAAAGGTAGAAAGGGGAATAAAGCAATATGTAGATATGGACTATTATAAGAAGCGCTGTGGCGGCGAAGTTGGTCTGTGGGGACACTTTGTTGCTCTTGCGGATGTATTCCTTAAAAAAGGAGGGACATTTGGGGCTGTTCTCCCTATCAATATTTTAAGAGGTCGCGAAAGCGAAAATATCAGGAAGATACTTTTCAATGAGTGGACACCATTATACATATTAAAACCTACCAGAAACTACGGATTTTCTGAATGGGCAGAATATCGCGACATACTTTTTATAGCAAAAAAAGAAAAGCCTAAACCCAATCACAAAGTTAAATTCTGCCTGATAAAGAATGATCTGAGCAAGTTTACCGAAAACGATCCTCCAATAATTGCAGAAAAAATATTAAAATATGGGCTTCTAAGATCGCCCGAATTAGATATTAACGCAAATAGATTATCTGAAATAAAAAATCGCTTTTCAAACCTTATGTGGTTTTGTGGGGTTACCGACTTATCTCACCGTGACATTTTAGTGGATTTTATTGAAAAGTTTTCTGATAAATTAGGACATTTTCCTGAAGATTATTTTC
>JBFMBQ010000410.1:0-2695 GCA_040755115.1 bacterium | reverse complement strand
ACTTGTTCCCAAATTGAGCGATTTTAATGATGAATAATTTTGGAGTGCGGTGGCACGACACCGCTTTGGTTGTCGGTGACATGTCGCCGATATAGAAAGCATCATCGTGATGTTGCACTCCAAGTTGATCACCCATTAGAGGAAACAATGTCATAGATAGAATCGCACAATTTAGGTTATTATTTGTTTTTTGGATTTTGATATTCATTTGACATTTTGTCTTTGAACTTTGACATTTTTGAGATAATTTTTCTTCTCACATTTCTCGTCTCACATCTCACCGTCTCCCGTCTCACGATTCTTTAACAAGTTTTACCTGTCCCTTGACTCCCGGCGTCGTGCCTGCCCGCCAGGGGCAAGGGGCGAGGGCAATGCGCAGGGCTTCACCGAAGGCGCGAAAGATGCCTTCCCAGACATGGTGCGGATTGCTGCCTTTGAGCAGATCAATGTGCAGTGTCGCGCGTGCGCCCTGCGTGAAACCTTCAAGAAAGCCAACAAGGTCTGCCGTCTGCATATCTTCCACATGTTCAACCGCCACCGCCGCCTCCGCCGAGAGGTGTATCTGTGCCCTGCCTTCAAAACTCGCCACGCACCGCGCGAGGGCTTCATCTATGCAGGCGATGCCCACCCCGGCGCCGTTCACGCCTTCTTGGAATATCTTTTCAAGAATCTCGCAGAATGCCTCGCCAACGGCGATGCCTGTGTCTTCGCACAGGACATGCGTCAGTTTGTAATCACTCAATTTTACATTTACTTTCAGGTTCATACATGCCCGCCACGCGAGCGTTTCCAGCATGTGGTTGAAGAAGTGGAGCGGCGTCTGTATGCCGCCTTTTATGTCTCCGCGAGGCGCGTGGTCAAGTGTTACGCTGATTTCCGATTCGCTTGTTGCCCTGTGGACACTTACTTTATCGGACTGGGTTTTCTTTTTGTTTCCCATTTTTTTCACCTTCGTGTTTTTGATGATTTTTTCTTTTTCCGTATGCGCACAGCGAGCGCGTGTGCCGGGAAACCCTCGTAGTCGGCGAAGGTTGATGCAGTGTCCCGCAGCGCATCAAAACCGCTTTCTGTGAGGTAACTGATTGAGGTGCGCTTCAGGAAATCAAACACAGAAACGCCTGAATATGAGCGTGCAAAGCCGCCGGTCGGCAGGATCGCATTCACACCGACGCAGAAATTCCCCATCGTGATCGGCGTATGCCTGCCGATGAGTATTTCGCCGGCATTTTTTATTTTTTCCATTATTTCAAACGGTTTTGCCGTCAGTATTTCCAGGTGTTCAGGTGCGAACCGATTCACTACCTCAATTGACTGATTCAGGTCTTTCGTAATTATAATACCACCGTAGCCGCTCAGCACTTTCTCACAGAAATTTCGCCTGCCCGATGGGATTTTCTTGAGGAGTTTCGGAAGGCTGCGCTTGACTTTTTCAGCGAGTTGTTCCGAGTCTGTTACGAAGAGAGCGCAGGAATCCGGTCCGTGCTCCGCCTCAATGAGGAGGTCGGCGGCGGCGATTTCGGGTGCGGCATCTTCATCTGCAAGTATTATTGATTCGCTCGGACCGGCAGGCAGCCCGACATCAACAATGCCGAAAAGTTCGCGCTTCGCCGCCGCCACATATCCGCTGCCGGGACCGATTATCTTGTCAACTTTCGGTATCGTCTCTGTTCCATAAGCCATTGCAGCGATTGCCTGTGCGCCGCCCACACGATAGACTTCCGTGATGCCGCATAACTCCGCTGCGACCAGACTCGCCGCATCCATTTCACCATCCCCGCCCGGCGGCGTGCACACGATCACCTTCTCAACACCTGCGATGTGTGCCGGCACACCCAGCATCATCATCACCGACGGAAAACTCCCCTTGCCGCGCGGCACATATAATCCACAGGATTCCAGCGGCGTTATCTTCTCACCAGCGAATATCCCTTCTTCAATTCTGGTCATCCAGAAGCCGCCCGGCATCTGCTCCCTGTGATACCTTTCAATATTGACCGCTGCCTGCTGAAGGGCAGTGAGCAATTTTTTATTGATTTTTTTGCGTGCCTTGCGAAACTCTACCGGTTTCACGCGGATGTCGCGCCTGCGCAGTTTCACCCCGTCAAATCGCGCGGTATAATCAAGCAAGGCGCCGTCGCCATCCCTTTTTACATCCTCAAGTATCGGGCGCACCGCAGATGCGAGCGCATCAATCTCAAGTTCCGATCTGCGCAGTATTTTCCGGCGGTCGGTTTCCGACAGTTTTTCCCAGATGAAGGTGTTGATTTCCATGTTTACATATCTCTTCACAGGTTGTCTAAACTTTTATGCAAAATGGCAAGAAGATTTATTAAACACAGAGACGCAGAGCACACAGAGGAAGAGCACGGAGAAACATTTCTTCGCGCTGAAAGCGCGAAATATTTTCCTTCTCTGTGTTCTCTGTGCCCTCTGTGGCTTTGTGTTTTCATTTTTTCTTTTGTTCTGGCTGTACCCGTTCAGGAAGACCAGCGTCAATTATTATAACAGGAAAAACGGTCAAATGAAAAAATAACTCTTGCCTTGCTGCGGGCAATAAATATAATCAGCATATTGAAAAATGCCCGTCATCGTGCCGGGCTGTTATCGGCAGGATACTGTTGTGAGGTGAAAGTGATGAAAATAAAAGTAACACATCGGTTTGATGCGCCGCTTAATAAGGTTCAGGAAGCGAGGG
>JBFMBQ010000409.1:0-4150 GCA_040755115.1 bacterium | reverse complement strand
TAAAGGACTTCGTGAACTGTTCATTGATCACTACTGGGTTGTTGTCAGATTGTTGCTGATGCCGTTTCTAAAACTTTTATACATCGTTATAGTTTTTTATTTCATATTAATGTTTTGGTCGTTGAACACATTGTATTTTATCGGTGCGCTTGCGGCTGTGTTTTTTGTTATGTGGGCGCGGGGGCGGTTTGCGGCGCATATTCCATCATTCGTGCCGCGTGGATTGTTTGTCTGGTATGTTTTTCTTGTATTGATCTCCGCCGCTTATGTGCAGAGTTTCAACCGGTTCCCGCCAGAGCCTGCCGCTTGTGAAAGTTTGCATCTGTCTGGTGAAATTCGCCCCGTTTTACCCATGAAAGAATACAGAAAACATTCATTTCTAAACGGGGCGCTGCCTTACGATATGGTTCTGGATGAGGACGACCGCGCTATATTCGTTTCGTTTAAGAACCTTTCAGGTGCGGGCGCAATCGTGCGGCTTGATGACCGCGCGAACGAACTCGCCGCACATTTGGTTGTCAGGAGCGACAGGGAAACGAGCGAACTTTTTTACCCCGAACGGCTCTGTATAAACAAAGTAAAAAACCAGTTGTATGCAACGACCAAAAGCAATGGAAATTTCCAGATCATCGCACTGGACTACGGCGACGGCGGATTGGGCGCGGTGCGCAGGCTGAAATTTACAAACAGAGAGACCACGAACTGCGCAGTGAAGATGCCGGAGGGCGACCTATATGTGATCTTTCTCGGACCTCCGAACAACTGGATACAGGTGCTGGACGGAAAAAAACTTAAACCCGTTTCCGAGATACAGTTCGGCATATTTGGATACGCCGATTATTTTGAAATTGACGCATTAAAAGACCGTCTTCTTGTGCCCTCGCTTGATCCTACAAACCTTTTCAAAATCTACGAGGTTCTCGGACTCAGTGAACACAAGTTCAGAACTGTTTCCTACCCTCTGATTGTTAATATACCGCTTTTTTTCGGCTATTCCTTTCCAGTGAGCATCCCAACGCTCGGCGTTGCCCATGCTTCAAAAAACCATCGGTTCTATCTCAGCAGTCCGTTCGCTCAACTTGTTCTTGAACTTGATGACGAATCAATGAAAGTCAGGCGGTTCATCCGTTCCTCCGGCAACTTTCCACGCGAACTCGCTTTTAATGCGCAAAAGAACCTCCTGCTCGTCGCCAATTACGGCTCCGGCACGGTTGATGTGGTTGATGCTGAAAATTTTGTCAGAATCAAAACATACCGTCTCGGCAAACTTGTCCGCAGCGTTTATGTTTCTCCTGATTCCGGGAGAAACTTCGCTGTTACCGCCTGCGGAGTCTTTGAACTTGAACTAAAATAAATATACTAAACGATACGGGGTGAAATCAGTGAACAGGTTGCGAGTTCAAAGTTAAAAAACTCGCAACTCGGAACTCAGAACTCGTAACTCAGAACTCGCAACTCGGAACTATTATGGATTGCCTGTTAGTTCATACAATAATGCGGTCGGAAAATATCAGTTTCCACCCTATCATGCCGATGGGTTTTCTATCAATGGCTGATTACCTGAACCGCAGCGGCGTTTCCTGCGAAGTAATCAACCTCGGAGTGGAATACAGCCTGAACCCGAACTTTTCCATCATCGGTTACATTAACGGCAGCGATGTGAAAGTCGTCGGCATTGACCTGCACTGGTATCTACATTCTTATTCTGCGATAGAGTTGTGCAAAGAGATCAAAGAAAAAACCTCTGCAAGTGTTGTCCTCGGTGGCTATACCGCTTCTTTCTTTGCAGAAGACATTCTTAATACCCGTCCGGAAGTGGACGCCGTTATACGAGGCGACGGTGAAGCGCCGCTCCTTCAATATGTGCAGAAGATTCTTTCCTCCGACAAAGACTTTTCAACCTTGCCGAATCTTGTTTACCGCAGCAACGGACAGGTAATGCAGTCAAATCACTTTCACCGCTCCTCGGAGAAGGAATTAAGCGGCTTCAATTTTGCAAATGTTGACCTGCTGAAAAACTGGAAGCGCTACACCGAAATCTCAGTTGGTTCACCGACGGTAATATATACCGACATCAGGAAGCCGATTGACCACATTTTTTATCTTTCCACCGGGCGCGGTTGCAGCCAGACCTGCATCTATTGCGGAGGCTCAAACCACTCCTGCAAGGTTCTGACAGGACACAACGGAGCAGTTTTCCGCAACCCCGAAAATGTATTATGGGAAATTAAAGAATTGGTCAAGCGGGGCATCCGAATCTTCTTTATTGAATACGATCCATATCCCATGAGCAGAAGTTATTATATTCATCTTTTTAACAGAATCCGGGAAGAGAAACTGGACATCGGCGTGAACTTCGGCTGCTGGAGTCTTCCCTCAAATGAAATGCTGGACGCCTTCGCCTCAACATTTGATCTCCAGTATAGTTGCATAGTCATCTCTCCGGGTTCAGGATCAGAAGAAATCCGCAAGAGGAACAGACAGGGCGTTTTCTATGCAAATGAAGAACTGTATGAGAAATTCAATTATATGAAAAAGAAACACATTTATGGTACGGCGTCCTTTATCATCGGCATCCCCGGCGAGACGAAATCTCACTTCCGGCAAACGATTGAAATGATTGATTCATTGAAAAAATACGATGTTGATGCCGTTGGATTCGCCTGCAAACTTGAGCCGGGCTCGCCCATGTTCCTTACGCCCGAAATGTTCGGGGTTCAACTCTACAGACACTCTTTCAACGATTATTACGAGCACACACGGGCATTGACTCTTTCCCTCCCGACAGAACATCCGCTGGGATTCAGGACCGAACATCTCAGCGAAAAGGACATTATCAGACTTCAATTTGAGGCATACCGCAAGAGTCGTTTCCGCGCGCGCTATTTCATTTCAAGGATCAGAAATTTGAAAAGAATGAACAGAATGAACTTTTTTGCCTTTCTCGCAGTGCTCTTCAATTCCCAATATATATTGCAAAAAGTTCAACGGGAATAAATACTGGACTTGCGCATTTTTTATAAGAATTGCTTAATTTAGGCAATAAAAATAATTTAGGGGGATTTGACAAATGGATGCCTGTAAAAAATGCTTTATCGCAGTAATCGTTTTTATGTTCGTTTTATTCATCCCGTTCGCCGTCGGTTATGATCGTGATCCGCTGATTGAGGTTCTCATTGAGAAGGGGATACTGACCGAGGACGAGGCTCGCGAGATAGAGGAAGAGGTAGCGCGGCGCGAGGCGCAACGAGAGGCGGAGCGGAGGGAAACAGCACCGCCGGTCGCAATACATCCACCGACAGAGAGGGCACTGCCTGCTCCACCGCCTTTTAAAATCTCAGGTCAATTCCGCATCAGGTCAGAAGCGCGAAACGATTCCGATTTTAACTCCACCGCACAGGATCACACAGATTTCACAGGTCAGCGCATCCGCCTCAATCTTGACGGTCGCACTTCGCCCGCACGATATTTCGTTCAACTTCAGCATTCCCGGAACTGGGGTGAGGAACTCCTCACCGCATCATCGCCCATTGCATCAAGCGATGTTGACCTGCACCAGGGATTCATTGAATACGGCAGGAAGAATACACTGCGCATCGGACGGCAGGAAATCATACTCGGCAGCGAGCGGCTTGTCGGTGCCTTCGGCTGGAGCAACAACGGGCGCGCCTATGACGGGCTGCGCCTTGAGATGCCTCTGAATCAGAGTTCCTTTGATGTATTCGCCGTCAAAGTGATGGAAAATACTGCAACCAAATCCGACGACACCAATCTTTACGGCATCTCTTACACCTGTAACAAAAAACCGAATGTTAAACCTGTTGCTTATGTCTTGTTCAAGCATGTTGACGACGACTCAGGCACACCCAAATCAAATGTCCTGGTAACAGGCAGCCTTACAACCATTCAGATGAATCCGAGACTTACACTTGACTGGGAGGCAGCGATTGAAAGCGGCAACGCAGCAGGCGCCGACCTGAACGCTTATGCCTACCACATCGGCGCAAAATACAATGCAATCCCTGATAAATTCTGGCTCGGCGCCGAATACAACATGGCAACAGGCGACGGCGACCCGACAGACAATAAAGTTAAAACCTTTGACCAACTTTATCCAACCAACCACAACAAGTATGGTTATATTGACTAT
>JBFMBQ010000408.1:0-5106 GCA_040755115.1 bacterium | reverse complement strand
ACGATATATTGAAGGAATATGCTGCAAGGGGCACTTACATCTTTCCGCCTGAACCATCGGTGAGGCTCGCCGCGGATACGATCCGCTACTGCGCAGACAGGTTGCCGTTGTGGAACTCGATCAGCGTTACAGGGTATCATGTGCGTGAGGCGGGCGCAACGGCGGTGCAGGAGGTTGCCTTTTCCTTCGCAAACGCTATCGCTTATGTTGAGGAATTGATTGAAAAGGGAATGGAGGTTGACAGTTTTGCGCCTCGTATTTCGTTCTTTTTTGGGGCGCACAACGATTTTTTTGAAGAGGTTGCCAAGTTCCGAGCGGCACGAAGGCTGTGGGCTAAGATAATGAAAGAAAGATTCAAGGCTTCAAATCCGCGTTCTCTTATGCTGCGGTTTGCCAACCAGACGAGCGGCTCAACGCTGACGGCGCAGCAGCCGGAGAACAATATTGTCCGCACAACTCTTCAATGCCTTGCATCGGTACTTGGCGGCACACAATCGCTCGCCTGCGCATGTATGGATGAGGCGCTCGCTCTGCCCACCGAAAAGGCGGCGCGCATCGCATTGAGAACGCAGCAGATCATCGCCCATGAAAGCGGCGCGGCTGACACGATTGACCCGCTGGCAGGTTCTTATGTCGTGGAATCTCTTACAAACCAGATTGAAGAAGAAGCCGCAAAATATATTGAGAAAATAGATGCAATGGGCGGCGCAGTCCGGGCAATTGAGAAAGGCTTTCTCCAGAAGGAAATTGCTGATGCCGCTTATAAATATCAGAAAGATGTGGAGAATTGTGATAAAATAGTCGTCGGTGTGAACAAGTTCACAGAGGAAGAAAAACACGCAGTTGAATTGCATAAAGTTGACCCTGAAGCGGAGAAAAAACAGACTGAAAAATTGAAAAAATTGCGAGAGGAACGAAACAACAGGCTGGTAAAAAAGTCGCTTGAGAATTTAGAGAGGGCGGCGGCAGGAGATGGGAATATGCTCCCGCCGATATTGGAGGCGGTAAAAGTCTATGCCACGCTCGGCGAGATATGCGATGTGATGAGAAAAGTCTGGGGTGTCTATCGCCCGCAGGTTGTTTATTAACTAAACTTGACTCTGCAAAGCCGAAAAATGTTTAGAAGTTTAAACAGTTTAAGCAGTTAAAAAAATTTTTATGATGGAATTAAAATTAATTTTTATTTGGGTTCAAGGTGCAACCTTGAACCAACGACGAGAACCACAAAAACACCAAGAACACTAAAAGAATCTGAGGAGGTCTGAACAAATGCAAAATCCCCAAAAAGAATCACGGCAATCCCGTGAAACGATTGAAGCCATCACCGGATACCTGCTTACATTGTGCCTCACTTTTTTCTTCATCCAGGCGCATCGTGATATTCTCATATCTCCCGGCGGCTTCAACGCTATCAAATACATCGTGTATATTCTTCTCTTTGCGCCATTGCTTGCAGGGGTGCTTAATCTTCTGCCGCTGCAAGGGGTGCTCATGTTTCTCGGCGCCGCCGCAACATTGGCAGGGCGCTTCCTTCTGCTGCAACCATCCGTCCCCTCATATTACTGGGGTGAATATCTCACTATCGGCGGCTACATTTTCTTCTTTGTAAGCAGCCTGATGTATCTCACTGGAAAACATCAGGGCAGCCGGGGCGCACGGTTTCCCATCGCAATGTTTACCGCCGGATTCATCTCCGCCGCACTTCTTCATCTGACGCTGCGCATGGCAGACAAGGTTCAAAGCAACGGCATTATTTTGTTTCTGATTGTTGTCGGCGCCATTACGCTTATCCTCGTTTCAGTGTTTCCGTCAGGAACGACATCGTCATCGGAAGGTGCGGGTTCAAAAAAACGGCGATCCATCGTTGCAGGTTTTTCTATTTTTCTTATCGCTGTTCCTATTCATTACATCTTCCAGTGGATGCTCAAACCTGAATTGTTCAGCGGCGTGGCAGATGTTTCGTATCGCGCATCGGTTATCGGAGTTAAAGCCGCACTGTGCGCGGCGATTGCGGCGGCAGTCGGATTCGCCGTTTCGCGCACGATCAAGCGATTTGCAACGATTCTCTGCATTCTGTCTGTCTTCGCTATGTTCGTTTTCGGTTTTTTATTCAAGCTGCCGCCCGGCGCAATTTCACTGATTCTTATAGTTTGTGCGCTCGCAGTTATTGCATTTTCGCTCACACCGATCCTCATTTTCTTCAGCCAGAGAATAGTTCCTTGCCGCGCACTATTTCTCGGACTTGGCACGGCAGCGACCACTTATGCGACTTTTGGTTTGTATATCCATCTGCTTGAGCATCATGCGCCGTTGCTGCACTGGGCAATGGCAGGGTTTCTTGCGGTGGGGCTGATATTAATTGCGGCGGCGGGGCGTGAAGTTTTCATGCCTTCAGGTGAGCGGGTTTCTGCGGGGTCGCCAAAGATGGGCGCTGCTATCGCAATAATTGTTGCTCTTTGTCTGCTTATTTATAACGGTACGCCGCAGCAGAGAGATATTTCGGGGGCGGGGCGAAAGGTGTTAGCATCGCTGTATACATGGTATGGCACTCCGGGAAAACCGCTCGGTGAATTTGGAATGGAAACCTTCATCCGCCCTGCGGCTGAAACCACATGGCAACTGGACGGTTCAACTGCTGAAAATCTAACAACCACAGTTAAGGAATTGATGCGTGGAATGCAGCCTTTTATCGTCTTATCTGCTAAATCGGACGGCGCTGATAAAAACAGGATAGTGTTAAGCAGCGAAGCACCCACCGAGGGTTTTAATCTGAATTCAAGGTATTATTTCATTTTCCGTGCACAGTTTGCCGGAGGGGATGCAGATGTTGAGTTTTTTGTCCGCCAGAACGGGGTTCGGTATGTGAAGCAGTTGGAGCCTGTTGCAACCGGCGGCGAATATCGTGCTGTTTTCCCGACCGAGTTCAAAAATGCTGCTGAGCAGGGAGCAAACGCAATGGGTTTTTCGGTATCATGCCCGAAAGCGGGGCGGTGCGATTTTGCGGTGTCGGAGTTGAAGGTATCCAGATGGCATCACTGGGATGAAGATTATCATGCCACGCAGATAAACGGTGTGTGGTATAACGACCCGCCGGAGACGCTTGCTGCGGCACACAAGGCGAACTACAGCGGGCAGCCGTGGAGTGAGATCGCACCATATTCACCTGATGGATATTATGATTCGTGGGATCCGACGGTGGTCCGTTCTCAACTCCAGTTGATGGAAAAAGCGGGGATTGACCTGATCATGATCATGCACCCTGGCGATATAAGGATCGTGGAGATGATTCTTGATACGCTGGAAGAATTAAACTCGCCGCTTCAAATTGTTTACTGGCATGAATACGGTTTTGACGCACCGACTTCGGGCGAGAACTTCATCAAGCGATTTGGCTCTCACCCGAGATTCTTCAAAATCAACGGCAAGCCTGTGTGGATTGTCGGTTCTACGGGATTACAGGAAAAACCCTACAAGGTTTACGAGCGGGATTTCGCCCGTTTGCATCGTGAAACAAACGCTTTCATGATCGGCGATCAGTATTCACCACCGAAAGAGGAAATGATGAGCATACTTGACGGACATTACTATTATGACACTACCGGGCTTTACCGCGCACGCTGGGGCGCAACGAACATCAAAGTGGCGCAGCCCGACGGGCACTTTGTTACAGGCTACGGCGATATGGACATACTCTTTCGCTCAATCGCAAACATAGTGCACGCCCGCAATCAAATTTATATTGCCACGATAATTCCCGGTTTTGATAATGTGAGCGTGCATGGCTTTGAAAGAACGCCGCTCTATGACGGGCGACCGGGGACGATAGTTGAGCGACATGATGGACTTACTTATGCAGAGACATGGAAGGCGGCGATCCGCAGTGGCGCCGACTGGGCGTGCATCGTCTCGTGGAACGAACTGCACGAAGGCACCGAGATTGAGCCAACGAAGGAAGACGGCGTGTATTATATTAAGGAGACGGCGCGGTGGGCGGAAATCTTCCGCTCGGGGAAGGATATGCCATAGTCAAAATAATTCGTGTTAATTCGTGAAATTCATGGGTATTAAAAAAAATCACCTCCTTTTAATCTTATCTTTTTCTTTCATTGCTTTTGGTTTTTCATTCTCTAATGCTCAAGGGAAATCCCCTGACGATACTTTCAGGATAAATCCTGATGATTACAGTTTCTGGGCGAATGTGCGCTCGTCAGAACAGTTTGGTGAGTGGCGAGAGGAAGTTGTCAAATTCTACAGAAAAGTAATCCGCGTCGCGCCGTCTTACGAGCCGCTGCCGCTTGACACGACCTATACCGAAACCATCCAGATCAGCGAGAATCTTACAAGATACAGGATTGAATACGGCACGACCGACGGTCTGCGCATACCCGCTTACCTGTTCGTGCCGAAGACCGAGACGCCTGTGCCCGCTGTGATTGTGTATCATGGGCACGGCGAGGGGAAAATCAATGCCGCCGAAAAGGAAGGCACAAACGAAAATGCGCTGGCGAGATATTTAGCCGAAAATCTCGGCTATGTCGTCCTCGCGCCGGATTCAAGGTCATTCGGGGAGTTCCTGATCCCCAACGCTAAAAATCACGCCGATTATTTTTATACATTGCGTTTCAGCAACCGGCTTTATATGGCGAAACTGATGGAGGACGGCTATCAGGACATGGCACTGCTGGGGACAATCCCGCAGGCGGATATGGAGCACATAGGCGCAGCGGGCATCAGCATGGGGAGTTGGCGGACTTTGAATCACGCCGTGCTTCACGAAGAAATTGATGCAGCGGTGATCAGCGGGTTATATATCTCGTGGGATTATCTGTTTTCGCCGAATCACTGCATGTGCCAGCATATTCAGAAACTTGCTGCGAAACTCAAGATGGAGGATTTCGCAGCAACGGTCTTTCCGCGCAACCTGATGATTCAGTGGGGACTTGACGACTGGTTTTACAGACACGACGCCGAGAAATTAATCGCCAATACTGAAAAGATTGCGCAATTTCTCGGCTGGTCGGAGCATTTCACGGTTGATCTTCATAAAGGGATGGGACATAGATTTTCCAACAAGGAAATTGCAGACTTTTCCATAAACATCTCGGC
>JBFMBQ010000407.1:0-4584 GCA_040755115.1 bacterium | reverse complement strand
GTTGCCTCCCTAAATGTGGAATTCAGTATTGGGGTGGTGGCTAACCTTTTCCCAAGTTGGACTTCCTGCCCGCTTCACTCAGACAGCTCTCCAACAAGCACCAATACGCTTTGCTCGGCGCACTCATCAAAAACCTCCTGTTTTTAGTAGATAGTAGAAAGTAGGTAGTAGGTAGGGAAAACCTTCTCCGCCCTGTTATGCTTCCCCCGTTCTCCCCTTTCTACCTTCTACTTTCTACTGTATTTTCTTGGAATGAACTGCTCATAAGTGGTTTGGCAAGTATGGACAAGCCGTTGTTCACCATACGAGGGCTGCCGTCTGACGGGCGGTTCACTACCTTGCCCTTGATCACCATCGTGCTTGAGCCGCCGTCGTCCATCCCCACCGCTTCAACCACGCCGAGCCGGACCAGAAAATCTGCCAGTTCGCTGTAAGTGAGTCCTACGCTGTATCGCCGCTGTCTGCCATCCACCACCACGAACAGCAGATGACCATACCCGATGCTGCCGACCGCCGTCTGCGGTATCCGCTGCCGTGAACCTCTCTTCAATTTTTCGGCTTGCGATGTCCATTCCGATGCCACCTTTCCGTTCTGGACAAGCAGCGGACCGCCCGTAACGACACTCTCCACACCGAGCCATCTGTCATTAACCGCAAAATAATACTGGAGCGCATCACCTTTGATAAAGTGTTTTGCATATTCTTTCGTCCTGCCGTGCAGGGATAAAACATATCCCGTAGGCGGTATCGCCGAGTTTCCGTGGCGGAATTCTACGATGCGGTTTCTATCTACGATAACTTCAAGCCCGTAATTGTTCGTCCGCGTCCTGTCCCCGTATTCAGGTGTGTAAATTACCGCTTCGTCTTCTTTGCGAGGGCGGTTCATGCCCGAAAGCGGGAAATTCAAGCCGCTGCTTTCAACATAGACCGCCCCTTTAGCCTGCGGGTAACCGAAGATGATATCGCCTGCGCCTGTTACTCCGAATGCGCTGCGCTGCCCGTGAGAGAAGTAAATCGGGCGCCCGCCGACCATAAGAAACCCTACTGGGAACGGCGCACCTTTCTTGCGGTTGAAGAACGAGCCGTTCACCGCCACAAGCGCGCTATACCTGCGCGCCATTGACTCCACCGTCTCCAGTCTGTCTATCCGACCATAAGCGAGTATCGGATACATCATAAGATCGGGGCGCGCCAGGGCGATGCTCGTAATATATATGTGCACTGGCAAACCATCCACATGTCCCTTGTAGTGATGATAGATAATGCCGGGATGAACTTCCTTAGCCCAGCGCGTCGTGATCAGAACCTGACCGCACTCGGCAATGCGCGCCATACCAGCCGACAAAATTGCTGCCGTAAGTATGATCAGGTTGCAGAATCTTAAAAATCTTTTCATAATAATATTCCTCTATATATATTATACCCAGAATAAGGGTCTGTTTTTCTTAACAGATTTACATTGTTTTAGCAGAAAAGTGGGATAAAATGAAGTGTAGGGAAGAAAAAATGGGAGAATCAGTAATGAACTTAAATTGCGGAATGCGGATTGGGGAATGCGGAATGAAATAATTAAATGTTATAGGAATTTTCTCAAGTTTTCCACATTTCCACAATTTAAAAAACACAGATTGTTAATAATCTTTTTCCTAATTTCTATGAATCAATCTCTTTCCCCCTTCACCCATTTCCCCCTTTTCACCCCTCGTGTTAATGTTTAGAATATTTATTGACAATTGTGTAGGGGCGCACGGCAGTGTGCCCCTACTAAATCCGTGTAATCCGTGTCCATCCGTGCCAAAAAAATATGCGCGAAGCGCACTAATTTGATTTTTTGTTCAATGTGATTTCAAGACCGATAATATAAGAGTAATGAAGAGACAAAGTCCATTATTGACAGTTGATGTGGCGATCTTTGTTGAAGGCAGACTTGTCCTCATCCAGCGGAGGAATCCGCCGTTTGAGGGGATGTGGGCGCTGCCAGGGGGATTTGTTGATGTTGGCGAGACCGTTGAGGCGGCGGCTGTGCGCGAGGCGCGGGAAGAGACATCACTGACGGTGGAACTTGTCGCACTTGTCGGCGTTTTTTCCGACCCTGACCGCGACCCGCGCGGGCATACCGTCTCGGTCGTCTTCCTCGCAAAACCAATTGGCGGCACGCTCCGCGCCGCCGATGATGCCCGCGCAGTGCAAATATTCCAGCCGGATTCGCTGCCACCGCTTGCTTTTGATCACGATTTGATCGTTCAAAAAACTTTACCGATAGCAAAAAATTATGGTTTAATATAACCTTGGGGTGCAGTGGCGACGCAGCTATTTATCCACGAAGAATGCGAATCTGGGCGCAGCAAGCAGCGCCCCTACAATTTACTTCGTGATCTTCGTGGGTTATATATTTATTTATAAATTGTGTAAACTGCGACTTGTCGCCGCATATCAAAGACATGTATAATTTAAATCAACCAAAATGTCCGATTCGGAGAAATTAAATTCAATAGAACAAGATACTATTTCTCTGTCTGCGCCGCGGGATTTAAGATTCTGCTCACAGTTTCGCGATGTGCCGGTCGTGTGCATTGAAACGGGCGAGGAACTTGGCAGGGTTCACGGGTTTCTTGTGGATGACAGGCGTGGCGTAATTGCCGGGTTCGTTTTAGGGACGAGTGCTGTGGAGCGGGGGCTGAAGGTGGCGCCGTTCGGGGCGGTGAGCAGTTTCGGGGGTTTTGCGCTTACGGTGTCAAAATCATCCGATATTACCGATCTTATAGCGAGTCCGTATTTTTTAGCACTGTTTGAAAAAGACCTGGTGCTGTTAGGCAGTCGTATTATTGAATCCGGCGGCAAATCTGTCGGATTCGTTCAGGACGCAGGGATTGATGTGAAGGACGGCAGTATCGTGCTGTTGAAAATCACGAGTGATGTAGGTTTTATGTCGCCGTATCGTGCGACCATCCCTTATGCAGCGGTTGAGAAGATAGAGCACGACACCATCACACTGCGCAAAAAGGAGCAGGTTACCTTCAAAAAGGATATACCGGGCGTGACTGAAGAGGAATATTCTTATGTTCCGCTGGTTTTGAAAGAGGAAGAGATAAAAGAGGTGCTGGTGGGGCGGCTTGCGGAGGAGATGGAGAAGGTGCGGCGCGAGGTGCAGAAGAGTCTTGAGGCGGAGTTTTACAAATTTTTTCTCATCTATCAGAAGACACCGATGCAGAAGGAGATAATCGCTTCATTAGAGAAATATATAGATGAAGCCCTCGCCGGACGCTTTGAGAATTTGCGTGAGGAACTTACGGCAGAAATCCGCAGAATCCTTGAAAATGTTGAAGCGAAAAAAACCACAGATTAAAAATTTCACGCAGAGAACGCAAAGAAGACATAGAGTACGCAAAGTGAGATTTGCGGATAAAAATAATGTTGTCAAAGTTGTTGAGATATTAAAAAAACGCTACGGGCTGTGGCGCGGGCGGCGCGACCCATTCCGTGTGCTCGTCTTCACCGTGATCTCCCAGCGGTGCAGGGATGAAGTAACGGAAGTCGTTGCGGATGCGCTGCTTGCAAAATTCGGCACACCCGCCGCCATCGCAAAGGCGCCAGCAAAAGAACTGGAGAAGATTCTCCATCGCTCAGGTTTCTACCGTCAGAAGGCGCAGCGGCTGCGTGCGATTTCAGAACTGCTTCTAAAAAAATACAGGGGCAAAGTGCCTGAAAACATAGAGGAACTGCTCACACTGCCCGGCGTGGGGAGAAAAACGGCGAACTGCGTCCTGAACTACGCTTTTGGCAAAAGCGCTATCGCCGTTGATACGCATGTGCACCGCATATCCAACCGCCTCGGCTGGGTGCGCACGAAGACGCCGCATCAGACTGAGCAGGCACTCACGGAGATTGTGCCGCGCAAACTGTGGGTGGAGATGAACGGTCTGCTTGTTGATTTCGGGAAGGAAATCTGCCGTCCGATTCGCCCGCGCTGCATGGAGTGTCCGATCAGCAACTATTGCGAGTTTTACTATGTAAATAAAACTTGATTTTCATAAAAAGCATAGGAAAAACAAGAGCAGCCAGCAACCAGTAACCAGCAGCGAGGGATAGTGGAGATCATTTCACGGTGAAAACCACCTGTTGGCTTTCTATGTTGTCAGCAGCGGCGACAAGGCGATGCCTGCCTTTACGCACCTGCCACGCGAAAGAATAAGGCACTTTAACAGAGCCGACCGTTTTACCATCCACGATCCATCTCAGGTGAGATGTCCCTTGCGGCGCCGCTGCACGGAATATGATGGAACGATATTTTGCAGGGACACTTGGGTCTATGGCAAATAAATCACCATCGTCCGGGAAAATGATCTGAACATTGTCGCCGCTGCTTTGCGCCTGCTGTGATAATCCACACAGCGGTGAGACTTCTACAGGCGGAATTTCCAAGCCCTTCCCCAAAGCCCATTCGTAATATTCAGGCTGATAGAAAGTAAAAACTCTGCGCACGACAAATTCTTGGGGACAATCAGCGCCCGCAAGCAGCCCGTTTCTCACATCAACAGCAATGGGTCTGTGCACTGTGCATATTTCGTGCGGCGATGTCCCGCG
>JBFMBQ010000406.1:0-2550 GCA_040755115.1 bacterium | reverse complement strand
GCAGGAATGCGGTTGAACATCCTTTCGGCGCCTTCATCATCCATCGCTCTTATGGCATATCGGCTGCGCACCTTCTGATAAGATGCGGTGTTGCGCACAACACTTGAGGCGATAGTAAAAAGCCAGGTGCCGAAAGAGGCGTCGCCACGGAAGCCGGGCAGCGAACGGTATGCACGCAGAAGGACTTCCTGAGTTGCATCCTTTGAGGTTTCAACATCGCCAAAAAAGCGATAGACATAATTGTATAAGCGGTTTTCGTAGCGCGCTGCGAGTTCCTCAAACGGCTCGCGCTCGCCACTGCGCGCACGGGCGACGAGTTCTTCCTCGTCCGCCAGCCGAACAGGCGGTCTGACCGCCACTTCAAGCCTGCCTGCTTTGCCATCTCTATTTATCATAGACATTTCAACCGCCGATTTGTTCCATCGGATCATGTCAAGTAGTCAGTTACGGTGCTGACATATCAGGTTAGAGCAAATAATTTTTTAGCCACTGAAGCACTAAAACACAAAATTACACGAAATTTTGTGTCATTTTTTGTGCTTTCGTGTTTTTGTGGCATGTTTTTATGTTTGACGATGTTTTAAGTCAGCCACCCTGCTTTATACTATTTTAACTTAATTTGACGATGATCATAAAAATATTCTACAATTCGCAAACTGTAGGGGCACGATTCATCGTGCCCGAATGGGTTTGATAAATCAAACCCCTACAATAAATGTTAACCAATCATGCAAGATGCTATAGTGGCGAAAAATTAAACATTGGAGTGCAGCGATGGCAAAGAAAAAAACTCAGGAGCCAAAGAAACAAAAACCAAAAATCACGGGCAAGGGTTCAAAGGCTCGCAAGCCGCATAAACCTCCGCGCCCCGCCCGCCGCACACTCACCGCTCTCGTTACAGGCGCATGCGGCTTCGCCGGCTCACACACCACTGATCTCTTCATTGAAAAAGGCTGCCGCGTGGTTGCCACCGACCTTGAATCCGCCGACCGCAAATTCCTCAATCCCCGCGCCGAATTCATCCCCGCGGATGTAACAAGACCTGAAACACTTGAACCGCTCTTCCGCCGCCGCATTGATTACATCTTCCATCCCGCCGCCGTCTTTGACTACGAGGCGCCGTGGGAGTTGTGCGAGAAGGTGAATGTCGGCGGGATGCGCAACCTGTGCGAGATTGCGCTTGAAAGGAAGGTGCGCCGTCTCGTCCTCTACAGCACCGTCTCTGTTTACGGTTGGCCCGAACCTGACGAGTTGCCTGTCCGTGAAGACAATCCCAAGCGGCCGGGGATAAGTTATGAGAAATCCAAATGGATGCAGGAAGAAATCGGCATGGAGTTCCTGCGCAAGGGACTGCCTGTTACCGTCATCCGCCCGGGACCGGTGTATGGTCCGCGCAATGTCTACGGCGTCGCCACGATACTTTTTCTTATGGCGAAATTCCCGATACTGCCGTTTCCTGTAAACCTCAATAACAGGTTTGTCTGCGTGCATGTGAGGGATGTTGCCAACGCCGCGTTCTTTCTCGCCGGGAAGGATGAAAGCATCGGCGAGGCTTACAATGTCGTTGACTGCTCAAGTTACACACTGCTTGATATGGTGAAATTCGTGTGCCCGAAGATGGGGGTCAAGATCATACCGACCTTCATTCCGAGAGAAGTGCTGTATATTGTAGGCAACCAGGTGGCGGATGTCTCAAAGAGCATTGCGAGGATAATCGGAGGGCGTCCGTTGGTGGAGAAAGATATGGTCTATTATCTCAAGGCTGATTATTCCTTTAGCAATGAAAAACTCCGCAGTCTCGGCTACAGGTTTCTGTATCCTGATTCGCTGAAGGGACTTGGGGAGACGATTGAGTGGTATAAGGCGAACAACTATCTGCACAGGAGCGAGTTGTGGATGAAGATTGTATCGCGGATATAAGGCTGCACGCTACAGATATTGACCCCGAATTATTCGTACTAATCCTGAAATGATTCACCTTAATGGTATATTGTGAGACGGGAGTTGTTAGACGGGAGACGAAAAAAATCATCTCACATTTTACATTTCACATCTTACATCTTACTCATCATCCCTTCCTTGATTGTATGATGAAATACGGGCATAATTAAAACCATGCCGCTTGCTAAAAAGGAAAAAGACACAATCAGACGCATAGCCAGGGAATATGGCGTGAAACGGCTGTGGCTGTTCGGCAGCATGCTCGATCCTAAACCTGATGTTGAGCCGGACGACATAGATCTGGCAGTTGAAGGAATAGCACCCGAACGCTTCTATCACTTTTACGGCAAATTGTTTCAGGAACTACCCAAACCGGTTGACCTGGTAGATATGGCGGATGCCCTTCCAATCGTTGACGATGTAAGGGAAACGGGGGTGATAATATTTGACGAAAAACGCGGACATGGAAAAACTGAAAAAAGCATTAAAACAAGAAAAACATCATATTGATGAAACTCTTCGTCTTCTTGTTGAAACAAAATCAAAGAAAAGCCGACAACAAATGATATGGTTGCGATGTCCGTATATGTTCACAACACTTACATGGGA
>JBFMBQ010000405.1:0-9994 GCA_040755115.1 bacterium | reverse complement strand
TATTGTCATCTTGTGATTTCTCCTTGCTCTTTATGTTGACGATAAATAGTCGTCAGCGCCGTCCATTATATGTGGCAGACCGTTCTGGCTGCATTGATTATACTCTTATACGGTCATTTGATCACCAGTGAATTAAATATACAGACATGACTGGATGTGGTTGAACGAGTGTGGATGATCCAAGATTAACCTGATACCTGTGGGGAAAGCGAGGATGGCAAGGGCAATATGTGAATTAAGGCGAATTAAGCATTATTTCTCCCGGATTCCGACATTCACATCCTTCATTCGCAGGTTTCTTCAATTTCTTTTTCAGCGGTTCTTCTACGATTACAATCTTTTCCGCAGTGAGCCAGCCTGCATCAACAGATGAAAGAACATCGCCATCGGAAGAGAGCGCTACGATGGAGCAGGCATAGAGTTTGTCACCGCCGACCAGTTCAAGATCGGGGGGACGCGCGCCAAGGTTGAACCTGAACGACCAGATGCCGTCGCCGGGCGCCGCATCACCATGCGTGCCGTCGTCAAACAAGGGAAAATTGCGGGGAGATATTTCGGGGAAATTGATAGCGAGTTTCGCGCCGGGCGGGAGCGGCTCTCCGGTGTTCGCAGTAACTGTTATGATCCTGCGCCCCGGCGTAGAGTTGCTCCGGTCTATATTGAACCTGATGGAGGGCGGCTCCGCTTGTTGCGCGGTTGCATTTGGTTGTGGCGGGCGCGTGCCCAGATGTTTTTTATAAAATTTCAGCGCGTAGAACATGACTTTGTCAAAAGGCGGCAGGTGTGTCCCATCATACCACACCGTTTCCTTCGGCTCGCTTGCCAGTTCCTGGAGTTTTGTCCCTGCCTCAGGTGAAATCAGCATGTCTTTCTTCCCATTCATTAAAAATATCGGGCGTGGTGAGATTGAACTGATGTAGTGCTGCGGGTCAACCGCAGCCATGTCATCGGCTATCATATTGATTTCCGCATCGGTTGCGTAGTTACGCAGCATGGACAGGGATGGTATCTGGCTATGGCGGAATATAAGGCGGAAGTCAGCGCCGCCGACGAGAAAGAAAGCACATGCGATCCTTTTTTCTACGGCGGTGAAGACGACGCCGACAATTGCGCCCTGGCTGGCGCCGAAATAGCCGATACGGGCGGGGTCTATTTCAGGGCGGGTCTCAAGCCAGTCAACCGCACGGCGCAGGTCAACAACCGTCTGGATATAGATATTGCGCGTCTGGTGCCAGTCGGTGCGGTCGGGCTTGATATAGTCCGTCTCGCGCTCACCGTGCAGCGCAGCGTCAATCGCCAGCACCGCAAAACCGCGCATCACCATGAGTTCGTAACCGATGGCAAGGTCATCCTTTGAGCCGCCCCCGCCATGCATGAAGATCACGCACGGGTAGGGCGCCCTGCCGTTTTTGGGCACATAGTAGTAGCCTGAAACGCGCAGCCCGTTCGTGCTTGAGTATTCAACATGGTAGCGGGTTGACTGCGGTCTGTCCTCAAGTACTGTGACGATTGGATGAAGGGGCGTCTGTTTTTCGTATTCAAACAGTGTCGCGGCTGGTATCATGACGACAGGGACATCTTCAAGCGCAATCGCGGCGGCGCTCATTAAAAGAAACATTATCAATACTCTGATCATTAATAGTCTCCTTGCTGATCTGGAGACACGGCATACCGTGCCTGCCCTTCGGTTTTTATGTTTGTCATTCGTTCGTTGTGTCGTCGGATGCGTTCCCGCTTTTCGGCGATGGTTCGTTTACAGAAGAATTTTCCTGATGTTGGCGTAAGTGGTTTTTCAGCACAGGTGAAGCATCTCGCGTAACGGAGATCAGCGAGCGCACGCAGGCGATGATGTCCGCCGTTGAGCAGCCGGGCGGGAATACCTCGCCCACACCGTTTCTCTTTAACTCGCGTGCATCATCAGGTGGTATGATGCCGCCGACAATTACAGGGAGATCATCAAGCCCCGCACGCCGTAATTCCTCAATAATGCGGGAGATTATGGCCGTATGCCCTCCCGAGAATATGGAGAGCCCTATTAAATCAACATCCTCCTGCATGGCAGCCATGACTACCTGATTTGCTGTTACCCGCAGCCCTAGGAATACGACCTCAATTCCCGCATCACGCATCGCCTGAGCGACCAGATAGATGCCCCGATCATGTCCGTCAAGTCCCGGTTTGGCAAGCAACACCCTGACATTGTCCTTCCTAATCTTCATATCTTTGTTTCCCTCAATATTGTTCGGAGTTATTCGCACCTCACACAAGTGCTCATGTTCATCATTTCTTCTATGGTTGCATAAGCGCTTGCCGCCTCTATAAAAGACGGCATTATGTTTATATCTGATTCTGCCGCCGCTTTCAATTTTTTCAGGGTTTCCTCTACCAATTTAGTGTCCCTCCGCTTACGCACTGCTTGAAGGTTCTTTTTCTGAAGTTCCTCAAGGGAAGGATCAATTTTCAGTATTTCAATGGGCAGTTCATCCTCTTCCACTTCAAAACAATTAACGCCAACGACGAAGCGTTTTTTTCCTTCAATCTCCCTCTTATAGATGTATGCCGCATCCTGTATCTGCTTCTGAACCCATCCCGTTGTAACTGCCTGTATCATCCCGCCCTGTCTTTCAACTTCTTTTAAAATTGTCATCGCCTCATCTTCCAGTTCATCGGTGAGTTTTTCTACGAAGAATGAGCCGCCGAGCGGGTCAACTGTGGCGGTAACGCCGCTCTCATAAGCGATGATCTGCTGTGTTCGAAGAGCGGTGCGAACGGCAGTCTCAGACGGGAGGGCGTAGGCTTCATCCATTGAATTGGTATGGAGGGAATGGGCGCCGCCAAGAATCGCCGCAAGTGCCTGGATGGTGGTTCGGATCACATTGTTGACGGGCTGCTGTGCGGTGAGTGAACTCCCCGCCGTCTGAACATGATAGCGCAGGAGCCAACTCAACGGGTTCTCTGCTTTGAAGCGCTCACGCATCAGGCGCGCCCAGAGACGACGGGCAGCGCGGTATTTGCAGACCTCTTCAAAAAAATCATTGTGCGCATTGAAGAAAAAAGAAAAACGGGGGGCAAAGTCGTCAACAGAGAATCCCCTTTTTTGAAGCGCTTGTATATACTCAATAGCGCTCCCGAAAGTAAATGCAATCTCCTGCGCAGCGGTTGATCCCTTTTCACGGATCTGATACCCGACAAAACTGACAGGATTCCACCGAGGAATATGCTTGATACAAAATTCAATGACATCAACGGAGATGCGGAACATCTCAGGGAGTTTGAAGCGGGTGAGATGAACGGTATAGAACAGAGAGACAATATCATTCTGAAGCGTTCCCTGGAGAGAATTCAGGGGTATGTTCCTCTTTTCAGCGAGGGCGAGAAACATTGCAAAGATGGGAGCGCCGGCAGTTATTAACGAGGTGGAAATTGTGGCAATATCTATATCCTCAAATATCACCTCCATATCTCTCAGCGTATCAACCGGAACGCCGTCCTTCCCAACCGCCCCCTCGCAGAGGGGATTGTCGGAGTCCAATTGATTGTGTGTGGGAAGGTCAAAGACTATGTTAATGCCCGTTTGTCCTTCATTCTGCAAATACTTGAGGCGCCGGTTGGTCTCCTCAGGTGTGGCGAAGCCAGCAACCTGCCTCCGCGTCCATAGTTTTCCCCGATAGCCGGTGGGGACCACCCCTCGCGTATAGGGATATCCGCCGGGAAAGTTAATATCCGTGAGGTAATCCTTGTCTGCAATATCAAGTGGAGTATACAGTCGGTTCACATCCTTACCCGAAAGGGTCTTAAACATATCATCTCTTTCTCCCCATTTATCAAGAACGAGTTTCAGAGGACCTTTCTCCCATTTGGATTTTTCCTCCCGGATTTTCTTGAGTGTTTCTCGTCCAAACATATTTCCTCCTCTATTCTAATTGTCTGTCTATTTGGTGATCTCTATCATCCGTTTCATTCTCTTTTCTATTACTTGAGAAATATCTTCTCTATGTGCGCCCACACAGAAATCTGTTAAAATCCGTTTAAAACTCTTGATCATCTGCTAAACAATGAAAAAATGGAATGTATTGTTATCGCACGGTTGACCTGTGCTATTGAGGCGATGAGCGGTATCTGTTTCGGGCAGACCGGCTCACAGTTTTGGGCGTTGCCGCAGTCCGTTGCGCCGCCGATGCCCACCAGTGCTTCAAGCCGCTCATGAGCGTTGAGTCGTCCGGTGGGGTGGAGGTTGAAAAGCCGAGCCTGAGCGATTGAGAAAGCGCCGATGAAGTTGGAGCGCGGGTTCACCTGCGGGCATGCCTCCATGCAGCAGCCGCAGGTCATGCAGCGCGAGAGCGGGTAGCCGATTTGTTGCTCGCTGATGGAGAAGCGCGGACCGGCGCCGAGCGCATAAGTGCCGTCAATGGGTATCCATGCCTTGATTTTTTTCAGCGTTTCAAACATTTTTGATCTGTCAACGACGAGGTCGCGGACGAGAGGGAATTTGGACATCGGCTCAAGCGTGATGGGCTGATGAAGTTGATCTATAAGCGCGCTGCAAGCCTGCCTGACGCGGCGGTTGATCAGCATCGTGCATGCGCCGCAGACCTCTTCAAGGCAGTTGCAGTCCCATGCGACCGGGGTGGTTGGCTTACCGCCGGCGGTTACGGGATTTTCGCGGATGTGTAGCAGCGCGGAGATAACATTCATTCCGCGGGTGTAAGGGATGGTAAAGGTTTCCCAGCGCACCGGTTTACTTGGCGCATCCTGACGGCGGATTTTCAAAACAACTCTTTTCATGTTTAAATCTTTTAACGCAAATCAATGCAGATTTGCACAGATTCACACTGGTTTTTTTGGCGAACTTATGGCTATATAAAGTTAGCAACCTCTACGGTGCGTTCAACGGCAAAACTCTTGCGGTGAAGTTTGATGCGTTCTATCTCGTGAAGTGTTTCTGCTGTGAAGTAACTCTCACCACAATGAGTACAAGTTACCACAGGGATATTTTCAATTACCAGCAAATCTTTACCCTTGCCGTATGTTTCTGTTACTTTGCCGATACGAGCGCCCCGATGCCCGCAAATTTCACAGACCATCTAATTTCCCCCTTTCTTCACAACATATACAGTAATAATAACCAACTTATTCATCTGGCTCAATTTCGTAATTACTTCAACTTTACGACCATGCAGTGTATTGCCTCTAATACGATACTTCCATTCAGCAGTGATTCTATCCCTCTGACGCTCCAGAATCCTTCCAGTAAGAATGCACCTCTCAAGATCGTAGATCGTGAGTTCATCATCGTTCATTTCTTTTCTCGCATGCCGTGTCATTACATACTGAAGTTTCCTGATCTTCTCGCGCATAATTTTCAAAATTTTCTCAAACATAATTATCTTTTATAATTGTTGGTAGTCATGAGAAATAAAATTACCTGGCATCGGTTTATTCAACGCTTCCTGACGGCGGATTTTTAATATTGTTGTTTTCATTTTTTATCCGCAGATTACGCAGATTTACGCAGATTTCTAAAATTTAACCACGGAAGCACTGAAACACGGAAGAAAAAATCTTTCCATGCTTCCGTTATTCCGTGCTTCAGTGGTTGTCTTGTTTTTATTCAAGATCATACCTCCGCTCGCGCGGCTGTATCAGTGAAACATCAACATCTTCATAAGAAAACTCTGGTTCGCCTTGCTTAAATTTTGCGATTGTGGTTTTCAGCCATTTTTCATCGTTGCGGTCAGGAAAGTCAGGCTTGTAGTGCGCGCCGCGGCTTTCGTTGCGATGGAGCGCGCCGAGCGTGATGACGCGCGCCAGTTGAAGCATGTTGTGAAGTTGGCGCGCAAAGGCGAGCGACTGGTTGCACCAACTGCCGCGGTCGGAAACGCTGATCCGTTCGCAGCGTTCAAGCAACTCCTGAAGTTTTGCATCCGTCTCGCGCAGTTTTTCATCATATCGTATGACCGTTACATTTTCCGACATCCATTTTCCCATCTCTTTCCATATCTGGTATTGATTTTCACCGCCGTCAGAGCGGGCAAGATTTGCGTTTATTTCATCCTGCCGTTTTTTTTCAGCGTTGTGGAATTTTTCCTCTGTGTTCTCTGTGGCTTCATCAATTCCTTTCACATATTCTGCCGCATTATCGCCCGCAACTGCGCCGCCATAAACGCAGGACAGGAGCGCATTCGCCCCTAATCGGTTTGCGCCGTGATATTGATAATCACACTCGCCGGCGGCGAAAAGCCCGTCAATATTCGTCATCTGGTTGAAATCAACCCATAGCCCGCCCATTGAATAATGCACGGCGGGAAATACGCGCATCGGGATTTTTTTCGGGTCTTCGCCGACGAACTTCTGGTAAATGTCAATTATGCCGCCGAGTTTTGTTTCAAGCATTTCAGGATCAAGATGCGACAGGTCAAGATAGACGATGTTTTCGCCGTTGACGCCGAGTTTCATCTCATAAACGACCTTGAAGATGGCGCGCGAGGCGACATCGCGGGGCACGAGGTTGCCGTAGAGCGGAAACCATTCTTCAAAGAAATACCATGGCTTGCCGTCTTTGTATGTCCAGACCCTGCCGCCTTCGCCGCGCGCAGATTCCGACATCAGCCGCTGCTTGTCCTCGCCGGGAATCGCAGTCGGGTGCACCTGAACGAACTCTCCGTTCGCATAAGCGGCGCCCTGCTGGTAAAGTGCGGAGGCTGCGCTGCCGGTGCTGATCATTGAGTTCGTGCTCCATGTGCCGAAGATCATTCCAAGCCCGCCTGTGCATAAAATAACAGCATCGGCGGGAAATGCCGCCACTTCCATCGTCGTGAGGTTCATCGCCGTGATGCCGCGGCAGGCAGGCGTGTCATTAAAAACGCCGGAGAGAAACTCCCAGCCCTCGTATTTCTTCACGAGTCCTGCCACTTCAAGCCGCCGCACCTGTTCGTCCAGCGCATACATGAGTTGCTGCCCTGTGGTCGCACCGGCATAGGCGGTGCGGTGATACAGCGTGCCGCCGAAACGCCGCATGTCAACGAGTCCTTCCGGCGTGCGGTTGAACATCACGCCCATGCGGTCAAACAGGTCAATTATGTCGGGCGCCGCTTCGCACATCCTTTTCACGGGCGGCTGGTTTCCGAGGAAGTCGCCGCCGTAAACTGTGTCGTCAAAGTGCTTATCAGGGCTGTCGCCTTCGCCTTTGGTGTTTTTTGCTGCGTTGATGCCGCCCTGCGCGCACACAGAGTGGGAGCGTCTCACAGGGACGATGGAAAAGAGGTCAACTGGCACGCCCTTCTCGGCGGTTCTTATTGCCGCCATCAGACCCGCCAGCCCGCCGCCGATTATTATTACTCTTGGAGTTTTCATCCTCTATCTTTCCGAATCCTGTTAATCCTGTAAATCCTGTCTGTATTAAAACCTTATGCCGCACCCAACAAACGCCAAAAGCGAATTAAAGCCCGCAAGGAACAAAGCCGCGCCTATCGCCGCGCAGCACCAGCCCGCTGTGCGCTGCGATCCCCTGCCTGCCGTTATCCCCCAACTGATAAGAAAATTCCAGATGCCGTTCGCAAAATGAAACACCGTCGCTGCCAGCCCGACCGTATAGAAAACGAACATCAGGTTGTTGCCGAGAATGCTGCTCACAAGATCAAAGGTAATTTCAGTGCCGAAAAGCAGATTGCTGATTCGCAATGTATATACATGAACGGCGACAAATATAAATGTTGCAACCCCGCTCACGCGCTGAAGCAGATACATCCAGTTGTGCAACTGCGGATACCTCGCCGTGTTGTTCCCCATACCTGCGGTGATAATCAGCCCATAAACACCGTGATAAAGGAGCGGCAGCAGGATCAACGCAAGTTCCACGAGGACGAGATAAGGAATGCTCTGGAGAAACCTTATCTTGCTCTCGTAAGCCTCGGCGCCCTGAATTGCGAAGGAGTTCGTGAACAGATGCTCAAGCAGAAAAACGCCGACGGGGAATATGCCGCTGAAGGAATGAAGTTTGCGCCAGACGAAATGCGGTGTCATATTAAAGCGTTATTATACAACCGAACTTGTGTAAATTAAATTTAAATTAATCGCCTTCGGCGAAAATGATTCACGCAGAGAACACAAAGAGAGTGTAAAGGACGCAAAGAAGTAGGGGCGCACTGCCGTGCGCCCATACAGAAATCTGTGAAAATCCGCGTAAATCCGCGTAAATCCGGGTAAAGATTTTATTACCATATTTTTTAACCGTGGTTAAAAACATGTTGACAATAAAAAATTCAGATATTATCTTAATATTAAGAAAATTTACGAACATGGAAAGGGCAGCAGTAAAGTGGCAAAGCAGGAAATGAACGAACGGAAATCGGGGATACTCAAGTGCGTCGTGGACGAGTATGTCCTGACGAGCAGGCCGGTCGGCTCTAACAGGCTCTCGCAGGTGCTGGGGATAAGTTCTGCGTCCATCCGCAACGAGATGTATGCGCTGCTGCGGATGGGCTATCTTGACCAGCCGCACACTTCCGCCGGGCGCGTCCCGACAGACCTCGGATACCGCTTCTTCGTGGATTTCCTGATGGACAGTATGAACGAGATTGAAGTTCAGATGGAACTCGTGCAGAAATTCATCGGGGTCGTCCATCTGAAACTTGATCAACTTCTGAGGGAAGTGGCGGGGATACTGTCCGAGATGGCTCAATGCCTGTGCTTCATTTCCGTGCCGCAGATAAAGATGAGCGAGGTGAACAAGATAGAGATCACGCCTGTGTCAAAGCGGTGTGTGCTTCTTGTGCTGGTGCTCAGCAACGGAATGGTGGAGGATACGCTTATAGAATTGCAGATGGATGTCAGGAATCTGCCGCTCAAGCGGATAACGCAGGTGCTGAACGAACACCTCAACGGTGTTGACATATTTTCATTGACTCCGGAATATTTAGAGAAGGTGTTTGATAATGTTCGCCTGAAGGAGCGTGAGGTGCGGTTTTCCATCAGGCGGTTTTTTGACGACCTTATAACCTCTTACAGCAACACCTGTTTTCTCGGGGGAATGCACCAGATGCTCAGGCAGCCGGAGTTCCGCGAGGCGGACAAACTTGAGCCGGTTTTACAGGCTTTTGAGAATGCAGCCGGAGAGTTGAAAATCCTGAAAGCCTCGCAGCGAGCGAAAGGAGTGGAAATAACTATCGGTAACGAGAACGATGTCGGCGCATTGAGCGAGTGCAGCGTCGTCCGAGGACACTTCCAGTTCGGCGACAGCACACTGGGCACGATTGGCATAGTGGGACCGAGGCGGATGCGTTATTCCCGCATGGCAGGGCTTATCCGTTATGTTACAGCGATGCTCAGTGAATCGCTGAACGAATTCCCGCTTTCCTGAAAAATTTTTATTTGGACCTAAATTGAGCAATTCTATCTATGATATTGTTTAATCTAACAGGTGATTGCTGTAGGGCGCGATTTCCACATCGCGCCGAACTTTTATTCGGATTAAATTTTCTGGCATTTGTGATTGCGCGTGGATATAATATTTTAGATTTAAATATAAGAGGTGATTGAAAAGTGCCGATTTACGAGTATGAATGCAGACATTGCGGAGACAGATTTGAAGTTACACAGAGCATAAACGACAAGCCTTTGAAGCGCTGCTCAAAATGCGAGGGCGTGCTGATGAAGGTGTTCCATCCTGTGGGTGTGGTTTTCAAGGGCAACGGGTTTTATATTACGGACAACCGAAAAAAAGCCAATGGCGATAAGGGCATAAAAAAAGCAGAGGCAAAGAAGGAAGAGGCAAAGGATAAAGTCAGTACATAAACTTCGCCCTGATTTTGCAAAAAATCTCGCAAAATCAGAAGTAGATAGTAGGTAGTAGATAGTAGATAGGGTAAAATGTAACATTTTAGCAAAGTGAAGTTGTCTCTATTAGAACATATTTTTGCATAGTTGTAGGGCGGGATATCCGTATCCCGCCGTTCGGCGCGATGTGGAAATCGCTCCCTACAGCTCTTCATATAGC
>JBFMBQ010000404.1:0-3335 GCA_040755115.1 bacterium | reverse complement strand
AAAATTACTGGTAAAAAATCAGAAAACGATCTTTATATTAATTAACGGTTTAATGAAATTAAAAATTATTTTCTCCTTATGTGTTTTATCTGTTCTGATTCTTATCGTCTCATCCTCTACGCTTTCAGAAGAAGAGGCAAAACCCGCACCTGCGGACGATATTCTGCTGTTTTACGCTGCCACCACCGGTGCTGACAATGCTTTTGTATACTACAAAATATCCGAACATGCGTATGCCGTGCAATACGGCGACACTCTGGAGTATGACCTTTATATAAGCGGCTATTCAGCCGAACCCAAAGGCGCAGTGGATATACAGTTCGCGGACGACACCAACCTCAGGGACAGCGGTTCAACAGACCAGCAGGGTCTGTCCGCTCACCCCGAAACGAACCTGAATCTCGCTGTTGACAAATGGATACACCGCACCATCTCACTGAAAAAAATGGTCGGGAAGATCGCTGCACGCTGGGATGTGGTTTCGGAAGGCAACAGGGCGGGAAATTATATCATCGCCGTTGACAACATAATTATCAAGAACAAGGACAGGATACGCGCACAGATATACAGGGACGGCGCGCCGCCGATGAGCGTCGTTGACTGGAAGGAAAATTATGAAACGCACGAACTGCGTTTCGTGAAGGCGGATGAACTTGAAACTGAAATAGCAAAATTCCTTACCGTTGAGATGATATTGCCGGAACTGGAAACAGCCGGCACATGGATAAAAGGGCATCCCGACCAGACAAAGTTTGAAGACATAATTGCGGATGCCAGAGGCGCCGTTGATCTTGAAAGTTGCCGCACAGCGCAGGACGAAAAATGCTCGGCGTCTATCAAAAAAGCAAAGGAAATCCTCGCGCCGCTTTCGGCACTTGCAAAAGAATACAATCTCCATTATATCGGTCATGCCCATATTGACATGAACTGGCTCTGGCTGTGGAATGAAACCGTTCAGGTGGCACACGATACATTCACATCGGTGCTGAATCTGATGAAGGCATATCCCGATTTCAAATTCTCACAAAGCCAGGCATCGCTATATGTGGCGATGGAAGAGAAATATCCCGAAATCTTCAGCGAAATAAAGAAGCGCGTTGATGAAGGCAGATGGGAACTGACAGGCGGGTCGTGGGTGGAAGGCGACCTGAACATGCCGTCGGGCGAGGGCATCGTGCGCTCAATACTTTATTCAAAAAGGTACTTCAAGGAAAAATTCGGAAAGGAGATAGAAGTTTTGTGGGAGCCTGACACCTTCGGGCATGCGTGGACGGTCCCGCAGATAATGCGCAAGAGCGGCTTGAAGTATTATTACTTCTGCCGCTGCGGCAAGGGGATACCGCTGTTCTGGTGGGAAGCCCCTGACGGTTCGCGCGTGTTAGCCTACAATCACGCATGGTATAACGAGAGCATCAAAACTTCCGATGCCCTTGTCCCGCGCGATATTGAAAGCAAGGTCGGGCTGAAGACCGGAGCGGTCGTTTACGGCGTCGGCGACCACGGCGGCGGTCCTACACTCGCCGACCTGCATAATGGATGGAGTTTTAAGAAAGAACCGCTTTTCCCTGAGGTCAACTTCAGCACATACAAAGAATTCATGGAGAGTGTCCTGCCATACTCCGATAAACTGCCGGTCGTTCGAGATGAGTTGAATTTTACTTTCCGCGGCTGCTACACAACGCACGCAGATGTGAAAAAGGCGAACCGCCGTGCTGAAAGCGCATTGCCTCTGGCAGAAACCGCCTCCGCCCTCGCTACCACACTCGGCAGACCCTATAAGCATAAAGATTTTGAAAAAGCCTGGCGCAATGTCGCCTTCAACCAGTTCCACGACATCTTTGACGGCTCGTCTATCCATGACGCTTACGAATTCACACATAAACTTTACGATGAGTCCTTCAGAATCGCACATGATGAGACAGACGGCGCACTCGGCTTTATCGGGAGACGAATCAAGGCAGACACCACAAAAGGCATCGCCGTTATGGTTTTCAACCCGCTTGCGTGGGAGCGCAGCGACCTCATTGAAGTTGAGGCGATTTTCCCCCAAAAACCCCTCGCTGTGCGCATTACAGACGGCAAAAATGAAACCGATGCGCAGATCCTGAAAACAAAAGAGACAGCAGGGGGCACAACCACGCGCCTTGCCTTCATCGCCAGCGGCGTGCCATCTGTCGGCTACAAGGTTTTCTACCTGAAAAGCGTGTCGGAGAGCGGCAGAAGCAGTATCTCAACAGGAGAAAATTTTATTGAAAATAAATTCTTCCGTGTTGAAATTGACCCGGATAAAGGCGTTGTAATTAGAATCTACGACAAGATTAACAATAAAGAAGTTGTGCCAACTGATGCAGAGGCTAACCTTTTTCAGATGCTCCTTGAGGCGCCAACCGGAATGAGCGCGTGGGATGTCGGACCGATACTCAACACCAAGGATTTGAACGACAAGGCTGAGGTCAGTATCACTGAAAGCGGTTCCGTGCGCGCTGCTATAACGGTTGAACGCAAATTCAGAAAATCGGCTTTTAAGCAGAAAATCGTCCTCTACGATTCAATACCGCGAATAGATTTTCCCTGCGAAGTAGAATGGAAGGAACTCGGCACTGCCGTCAACGGCTCATATATGCTCAAGGTTGCGTTCCCCGTGAATGTGCCGAACGGGCGGGCAGCCTTTGAGATACCCTTCGGCAGCATAGAAAGACCGGCAAACGGCGAGGAAGTGCCCGCGTTGAAGTGGATTGACCTCTCAAATGATGAATACGGTGTCAGCCTTATCAACGACAGTAAACACGGTTATGATGTGAAAGACAACATCATGCGCCTCTCGCTGCTGCGCAGTTCATTTTACCCTGATCCCCGCCCCGATTACGGCACGCATAATTTCACTTACGCCCTCTACCCACACAAAGGCGGCTGGAAGGATGCACAAACAACTCAAAAAGCCTACGAACTCAACCACCCAATCGCTGCATACATCATCTATAAGACTTTGCCAAACGCTGATCTGCCGGAATCATTTTCTTTCCTACAGATACAGCCTGCTTCACTCGTGGTTACCGCCGTTAAATTATCCGAGGACTCCGATGAACGGTTCATAATACGGTTCTACGATTCCGATGGAAATGGCGGCAAGGGGAAAATCTATTTTTCGGGGAAAGTTTCGGGTCTGAAAGAGACCGACCTGCTTGAACGCGAAATCACGCCGAACCGCTTCAAAAACAAGGGCGATCATTACGAATTTTACTATGGGAAATCCGAGATAATCACGGTCAGCGCTGAGATGGAATAGATTTTGGACGCTGAATACTACAGAAAAAATAAAGGGCGCACTGCTGTGC
>JBFMBQ010000403.1:0-3713 GCA_040755115.1 bacterium | reverse complement strand
AAGACATAATAAACAGTAAAAGGGCATCGGGAAGAAGAAGGGACAAGGAAGTCCTGGAAAGACTTGAAGATTTTCACAAATTTTTAATGGAACGGAAGTAAAAAACCATGTTTGCAACCATTGAAAACGCACTGAAAGACATCAAAAAATGCAGGTTCGTTATCGTCGTTGACGATGAAGACCGCGAGAACGAAGGAGACCTTATTTTAGCCGCAGAAAAGGTTACTCCGGAGCATATCAATTTCCTCTGCAAACACGCACGCGGCTTGATCTGTGTGCCACTGACTAAAGAACGCTGCCTTGAACTAAAACTTGCGCCGATGGTAACGGAAAACACCGAATCCCACGAAACTGCCTTCACCGTCTCGGTTGATGCAAAAAAAGGCATAACCACGGGTATATCAGCCTACGACCGCGCACTGACGATACAGGCGCTGATTGATCAGCACACCCGTCCGGAAGACCTTGCCCGCCCGGGACATATCTTCCCGCTTGAGGCACGCTCCGGCGGCGTCCTCACTCGCGCAGGACATACTGAAACCGCCATTGACCTTGCCCGCCTCGCTAACCTTTATCCCGCCGGCGTGATTTGCGAAATTATGAACGAAGACGGCACGATGGCGCGCCTGCCTGAACTTGAAAAATTCGCCGATAAACACAACCTGAAAATAATTCAGATCAAAGACCTCATCCGCTACCGCCTACGGACAGAAAAACTTGTGCGCCGCGTCGCCGCCGCCACCCTACCCACCGAAGCAGGCGCCTTCACCGCTATCGCTTATGAATGCCCGGTTAAAAATGAACATCACATCGCACTTGTCAAAGGCGATTTCACGCCGGATGAGACCGTCATGGTGCGCGTCCACTCCGAATGCCTCACAGGTGATGTCTTCCACTCCCTGCGGTGCGACTGCGGCGCCCAACTGCGCACCGCTATGCAGATGGTTGCAGATCACGGCAAAGGCGTTATCCTCTATATGCGCCAAGAAGGCAGAGGCATCGGGCTTGTAAACAAGATACGCGCCTATGAGTTGCAGGATTCAGGCAAGGATACGGTTGAGGCGAATGCGGAACTCGGCTTCCCGCCCGACCTGCGCGATTACGGCACGGGGGCGCAGATTCTTGTTGACCTCGGTGTGCGCAACATCGCACTTCTCACCAACAACCCGCGCAAAATCGTCGGGCTTGAAGGCTACGGACTCAGAATCGTTGAACGCATCCCGATTGAGATAAAACCGAACAGAAACAATATCAAATACCTGACGACAAAGAAAGACAAAATGGGACACATATTGAAAGTTTAGATTAAGGTCAAGAATAAAATCTGCGCAAATCCGCATAATCTGTGGATTTAAATAACGGAGGGAAACATGGCACGCATTTATGAGGGAAATCTGGTCGCAACCGGGTTAAAATTCGGCATCGTGGTAAGCCGATTTAACGATTTTATCTCCAGCAGGCTGCTTGACGGCGCGCTGGATGCCCTGATTCGGCACGGCGCAAACCGCGATGACATTGATGTCGCCTGGGTGCCTGGGTCATTTGAAGTGCCTCTTATAGCACAGAAAATGGCGATGGGCAAAAAAGTGGATGCCGTCATCTGTCTCGCTGTCGTCATCCGCGGTGCAACGCCACACTTTGAACAGGTGGCATCTCATATCACGCGTTCGCTCGGCAATATACCGCTTAAGACTGATGTGCCTGTAACCTTCGGCGTAATCACAGCCGATTCCATAGAGCAGGCTATAGAGCGTGCGGGCACGAAGGCGGGCAACAAGGGCTTTGATGCCGCTGTGGCAGCCGTTGAAATGGCAAATCTGATGAAACAACTGTGAAAAAGCGGGATTAAGGATTAAGAATACAGGATTAAGGGGAAAAACATTTAATTTTTTGATTATATTGTATTATTTCTTCTGTTTTTTTCTTCTTAATCCTTACTACTTAAACCTTACTACTAAAATGAGTATTCTTGTTGATGAATATACGCATGTTGTCGTTCAGGGCATAACCGGCAGAGAAGGACGATTCCACGCCGAACAGATGGTAACTTATGGCACGGATGTCGTTGCCGGCGTTACACCGGGAAAGGGCGGGCACGAGGTCTGCGGTGTGCAGGTATTCAATACGGTTTGTGAGGCAGTTGAAAAAACTGATGCGAATACCTCCATCATTTTTGTGCCATCTGCCTTTGCCGCAGACGCAGCACTTGAGGCGATGGCGGCTGGATTGCGTCTCGTCGTCGTCATAACCGAAGGCATACCTGTGCTTGATATGGTCAAAGTTGTTAGAATGGCTGAAATTACTGACACCGTGTTGATAGGACCGAACTGTCCGGGCGTTATATCGCCTGGTAAAAGCAAGGTGGGGATTCTGCCCGGCGACATATTCATGCCCGGCAATGTGGGGATAATCTCGCGCAGCGGCACACTCACCTACGAGGTGGTGAACGAACTTACAGAGCGCGGACTCGGGCAGTCAACCTGCATCGGCGTAGGCGGCGACCCCATCATCGGCACAACCTTCACCGACCTGCTGCGGAGGTTTGAAGCAGACGGGCAGACCGATGCAGTCGTTCTCATCGGTGAGATAGGCGGCGTAGATGAAGAAATCGCTTGCGAGTTCATAAAGGAGATGACAAAGCCCGTTGTCGGCTTCATCTCAGGTCTTACAGCGCCGGAGGGGAAGCGCATGGGGCACGCGGGGGCGATCATTTCAGGCAGTTACGGCACGGCTGAATCAAAACTGAATGCAATGAAAGATGCAGGTGTCTCTGTAGCGAAAACGCCGGCGCATATCGCGGAACTGACGGCGGAGATAATTCATCAGATTTCAGTCTAAAATCTTCAGTATTCAGCAACGGATACTGAAATATTATGACTGAACACTAAACAAGGAGGCAATTCAAACGGCACTGATCGTTCCATTCCGCGGAATAATGTATGACCCACAGAAGGTGGAACTCCGGAAGGTAGTAGCGCCGCCTTATGATGTGATTTCGCCTGAGGCGAGAAAACGATACTGCTCAAGCAGTGCCCATAACATCGTCTGGATTGACTATCGCGAGGATAAGCCGGGTGAGGATAAATATGAGATTGCTGCCGCATTGATGGACAAGTGGACTGACGATCAAATCCTGGCAAGGGACACCGCGCCGGCAATCTATCTCCTTGAGCAGGAATTTGTAAACCACTCGGGCGAACTGAAGCGGCGCAAGGGGTTCATAGCGCTTCTGCGGCTTGAAAATTTTAAGGACGGAGCGGTATTTCCACACGAAAAGACTTTCCCGCGTCAGAGCCAGGACCGCCTGAACCTTCTACGCGCAACCTGCGCTCATTTCAATCCCGTTCTGGCGCTCTATTCCGAACGGAACGGCGAAGCCCGACAAGTCCTGGACGCAGTCGCTGCAAATTCAAAACCGGCAATAGAAATCACTGACGAGGACGGGGTGGTTCATAGATTATGGCGTATTATGTCCGCTGATCACATAGAACATCTGCGCGCAATAATCAAAGATCGCAACATCTTTATCGCCGATGGTCATCACCGCTATGAGACCGCCCTCGCCTTCGCACAGGGACTTCGCTCGCAATGTGGTGAATTCCATGGCGATGAAGCGTTCAATTACATAATGATGTGCTTCGTCAGGATGGAAGACCCTGGACTTGAAATCCTCGCTGCTCATCGTCTCTTAAACGATATACCGAACTTTTCTG
>JBFMBQ010000402.1:0-13661 GCA_040755115.1 bacterium | reverse complement strand
GAAAAACGCCGGACTCACCTCGGTTGCGGTTTCCATCCCTCACATTTTTCCCGATGAATACGATGCAATAACAGGTTACTCCGGCGGGCTTCCCCTTGCTCTGAAGGGCATAAAAAATTCTATCGCTGAGGGACTTCACACAACCGTCCGCTTCATCCTGACACCATCATTGACAACAGAAATCACAGCACTCATCGCCTTCATCCATGAGCACTTAAAGGGTGTAACAAAATTGGAACTCGTCTTCCCTGAAATGTATGAACATCATCATGTGGAACAATACGATTTCAATGAATTGGAAAATGCGCTTCGGATGCTCAACGAAAAAACGGGCGATCTGGAGACTCCTCTTGCATTTTCACACCTCTGGGGATTACCACCCTGCGTTTTTTCGGACTCCGGGGCGTTTTCAGGGATTTTCGCCCTTGAGGCGGGATCAGAATTGCCCTGGCGCGAAAAAACAAAGGAGTGCAATACATGCGTTCTCCTTATGTGCTGTCCCGGTCTCCCCGTTTCCTTCAGAAAAAAAATAATTCCGATCACCTCACATTCCTCCTTCACCGCCTTCAGGGTAAAAAGCGATGTTGAATATAAATCCATCGCTAACTTCTGCACACCGTATCAGGTTGAAGGCGCTGAGGGCAAGCCCGTCGTCAACGACGCCCTGCTGCGGATCAACTATCACTGTAACCAGCGCTGCCGATTCTGCTGGATAGAACCGGGCTACACAAACCTGCCTCATGAGGCAGTCGTAGAAAAGATCACGGAACTGGGAAAAACAGGATTAAAGGTGCTCACTATCACGGGCGGCGAGCCGACACTTAACAGCCGCCTCGTGGAATATGTGCGTCTGGCAAAGGAGTCGGGCGTCAAGACGATCACTCTTCAGACAAACGCTGCGCGGCTTGAAAACAACAAATTATGTCAGCGGTTGAGCGAGGCGGGACTTGACTCGGTGTTCGTCTCTCTTCACGCCCATTCGGCGGAAATATCCGACAGCATCACCGGTGCGCCGGGCACCTTTGAAAAAACTTTGCAAGGTATTGAAAACTTATTAGAGTGCGATCTTTTTCTGTCACTCAGTTTCGTTATCAACACCTTGAACTTCAAGATAATTCCGGAATATGTTGAGTTCGTGAACGCACGGCTGGGAAAAGTCCCTGTCATCTTTTCTTTCGTGGCGCCCCTGTATGACGCGCTTATGCACAAGGGCATTGTGCCGAGATTCTCGGATATAAAAGAATACCTGAAGCGTGCGATTGGATTATGCGTGGAGAAGCGGGTGCCGTATTCCGGACTTGCGAGTATGTGCGGCATCCCCCCATGCGGGCTTGACGGCGACATGCAGTGCTTCCCCGATCTACAGAAAGTAGTGCCTCAGGGGAGCGAGTTTGACTTTATTAAACTGCCTGATTGTGTTGAATGCTCATTTAATGAATATTGTTTCGGCATGCGCAGGCAATATGTCAACATATACGGCACAGATGAGATGCGACCGATAAAAGTGGCATCCGTTAAGATCACAAAGAATTTCGCTGACTTAACGCCCGCAGAGTTTTTTCAGAAAGTGTTATTCAAATAGCAGAACGGTTGAGAAAGGAAAAATGCCGTCAACCCGCACTGATCCAAGAGCGAGCCGCGAACTGGAGCAAAAATCCATCGCTAATTTTTGCACTTTCAGCACAGTAGAAGGGGCTGACGGAAAACCTGCAATTCAGGAAGCCTTCCTTCGCATTAACTATCACTGCAACCAGCGCTGCCGATTTTCCTGGGTTGACCCGGCGTTCCCAAACCTGCCGCACGATGCGGTAGTTGAAAAGATCGCCGAACTCGGCAGACTCGGTCTTGAGTGGCTTTCCTTCACAGGCGGCGAACCCACTCTCAATGGACAACTTGCAGAATATGTGCGCCTTGCAAAGGAATGCGGCATCAGAAAAGTTACGCTTGAGACAAACGCCGTCCGCCTTGCGGATGTCGCTTTATGTCAACAGTTGGGCGGGGCTGGACTCGACGCCGCATCGGTTTCCCTCCACGCTCACACAGCGGAAATGTCGGACAAAATCACCAGCGCTCACGGAACTTTTGAAAAAACACTGCGCGGCGTCTTTAATCTGATTGACTGCAACATCCCTGTTGCGCTCGCTTTCGTTATAAATACGATGAACTACAGAATCATCCCGGAATTTGTGGAATTCGTGGACGCGCAACTGAAAAATCTCCCCATCGTTTTTTTCTTTGTCGCGCCGCTGTGCGTGCCGCTTCTGAACAAGAAAATACTGCCAAGATTTTCTGACATTAAAGAAAGTTTGAAAAAGGGGATAAATATTTGCATAGAGCGAAATATCACCTTTTCAGGTGTGGCTGGAATATGCGGCATACCTCCGTGCATTCTGGACGGCGATATGCGTTACTACCCCGACCTGCACAAAGTGGCGGCACAGGGCGGCGGTGAATTTGATTTTATGAAAACTCCTGAATGTGCCGACTGCTCTTTTGATAAATATTGCTACGGCATCCGCCGCGGATATGTTGAAACCTACGGCATAGATGAGATACACCCAATATAAAATCAAAACTCATTGTTAACTCTTGTGTAAAAGTGCAGCGCAGGCTTCCAGCATGCCAGAAGATATTCATTGCGAGAGGTAATGAAAACGCAAGCGAGAACCTGTCCCCGCGAAAGCGGGGATGCTTGCGTTACACTGTTCCAGAAAAATTGGATTCTCTGCATTGTAAATAAGCAAGGAGGTGGTGATTACCCGCAGGTGGGGTCAAAGGGACAGGCGCAACGCCTGTAACAAATTTTCAGTCGGAGCAAAGTTGGATTTACTGAGGGTTACTTAATAAAGTTACATTATAAGGGGGTGATTCAATGGGGACATTGCCTATAGATTTGGCAGCCCAGTATTTTATTATAATGGACTTTCTTTCCTGGTTTGTTTCGAACCTTAGTGAGGATAAAAAAAGCAGCATCTACAGAGAGTATTGTGAAAGAATCAATATAACAAAAATATCAGGCAAAAATATACTGTTCACGCCGGCTCTACTCTTAGGGGGGATGTATGTCTTATTAGTGTTTCAAAAAGAGGCTCTTTTTCCCCGAATACCCCAAATTGCTGTCAACGATCTCGATGTGAAAGAATGGGGGAAAATCAATATTTTAGAATGGAAATGTGTGGCTATCAACCAAAATCTAAAAAATGTCATAAAACGAATGAGAAATGCTATTTCACATGCAAACTTTGAAATCCAAGAATGTGGAAATTTCTTATTCAAAAACAAGTGTCCACGGGCTGATGATTTTGATTTCATTGTAGAATTTGAGTTTGACGATTTAAAGAAGTTTTTAGAGCAATTTAATATGAAACTTCACGCCGAATGGAAATATACATAGCGTCATAAGTATTGCGTCATAAAATGAACCATGCTATAATCCCTTCCGATAGAAAAACAAAATCGGGTGATTGGTGTCAGTTGATTGGTGTCAGGTCTTGAAAATTGAGTATTCGGGAGAATCATGGTCGGGGCTGGAATTGGGAATTGAGCAAGACCGCCTTTGCCGAGACAATAAAACCTCCGCGCTGGAAAGAAATCCCGGATTAAAGTAAAATAAAATTGTGAAGAAATTGAAACTCTACATTGAGACATCGGTCTGGAATCACCTGTTCGCGGACGACGCGCCGGAGATGAAGGCGGCTACCGAAAAGTTTTTCAGGGAAGTAGAAATCGGGAAATATGAGATATTTGTCTCGGAAATGGTTAATGCGGAAGTCAGAGACGCCCCTGAATTCAAAATGAAACTGCTGCATCAAACGATGGAAAAATACGGTGCGATCATGCTTGAGGAAGACGAGGAGGTTTTTCATCTCGTGGAAATGTATATCCATAACGGTGTTCTAACGGAAAACCATATTGATGATCTGACACATCTTGCTTATGCATCAGTAAACGGAATGAACGCTTTGATAAGTTGGAACCAACGGCACCTTGTCAAAATGAAAACGCAGGATTTGGGAAATTCAACAAATCTTGCCATGGGATATCATCCCATTCATATACGAACGCCGAAGGAGGTGATTGAGGATGAAGACTGAAGAAACCGAAGCAATGCGGGAAATACACGAAATCAGGCGCAGGCATTACGAAGAAACAAAAAACATGACAATTGAAGAGCGCATGGCATATATCAGAAAAAAGTCGGATGAACTTGAAAAAGAGACTGGCATAAGACTGCCCCGCCTCTCAAAAATCTCAAAATGACATGTGAATTCCACAGACAGAAACCAAAGATTTTATTGAAATATTATAGTTATAACAATCACATATCCATTCATACTTTCCATTAAATGTTACACACGAAAATGAAATAACACCGCCCGGTGTCGCAGTGGCGTTCCAGTTGCCGGATACTGGAAGTTCAAATTTCAGACGATCTTCTCTAAAAAATATCGCCCCAACAAAAGCGCATCCATTTGAGTATTGAGAAAGCAATTCACGGCGTCCTGCGGCGTTTCAACTATCGGTTCGCCTGAGACATTGAAAGAGGTGTTAAGGATCAGCGGGATGTCTGTTTTCTGATAGAAATGTTCTATCACCTGGCGGAACTGTCCCGGCTGTTCTTTGCCCACAGTTTGAAGCCGTGCCGTGCCGTCAATATGCGTAACAGACGGTATCAATGTCCTTTTATCCAAATGCACCGGTGCGATGAGGAGCATAAAAGGGCTTGGCGCAGAAAGTTCAAAGTATTTCTGACTGTGTTCCTGGAGAACAGAAGGGGCGTAAGGGCGGAACGGCTCGCGGTGCTTGACCCTTTCGTTCAGTATGTCCTTCATCTCCGGGCGGCGCGGGTCTGCAAGTATGCTGCGGTGTCCCAGCGCACGCGGTCCCAACTCGCTTGCGCCCTCAAACCAGCCAACGATCCTGCCGTCTGCGACCGCCTCGGCAACACACGCAGTTATATCGCCCGGAGTTGAAACCCTTATGCCTGCGCCTGCCGGTATCGCCGCCTTTATCTGCTCTTCGCCGTAACTTAATCCTAAAAATGCGTGCTCCATTAGAAATTGCCGCGGCTGTCCCTTCAAAACATGGTATCCGTAAAGCGCGCAACCGAGCGGTATGCCGCAGTCGCTGCTCGCGGGCTGAACGAACAGGTTCTCAAACGGCGTCTCCTTGAGTATCAGGTAGTTCGTAACCGAGTTCAGCGCCACGCCACCTGCCATGCAGAGGTTTGCGCATCGTGTCATGCGATAAAGGTTATGAGCGAGAAGGAGCATTGCGCGCTCGGTCTCCTTCTGCACATAATAGGCAATCTCGGCGTGCTTCTGCACCACAGGTTCCTCTTTCTTGCGCGGCTTAACACCCCTGAAATATTTTTTGCCGTAGTATTCCCATGTCTCCGGGTCGTAAAAATTCCTGTCGCCTTCGGCGATCAGATCACCTTCACAATTTATAAAGATCGGTTTTGTGAACACTTCGCGTCTCCCCCCGTAAGGGGCAAGTCCCATAAGTTTGCCCCCGTCAAGGTCGCTGAAACCGAGGAACATGCACGCAAAAGCGTAAAAGAAACCGATCCCCATGCGGTGGTTAGCAGATGAGGGCGTGCTGCGGATGGTCGTGAAGGAATTGTTATGTCCGCGATAGAAAGTCTGAAGTTCATGCATGCGCTCCTCAACAATGTGCAGGTAATGAGACGGCTTGCCGGGCTCGGTATCTTCGCCCCACGAGCCGGCTGCATCAACGATCAGGATTGAGGCATCGTCAAAGGGAGAGACGAAAAAGGCGGATGCGGCGTGCGCATCGTGGTGGCGGATGGGCACAACCGAGCCGTGATAGCCGATCTGGCGGAGAATATCAGTGGTTTCAATCGCCGTGCCGCCGAGATGTCCGATGACGACAAGGTCAACATTGTTAAGATCAATAACGCCTGATGCTTTAAGAACGGCATTGATCGCGCTTTCAGGAAAGCGTCCCTCGTATTTTTTTCTGGAGAGGCGCTCCTCTGATATTGACCACATACCTTTCGGAGTTACCACCGCTGCGCCTGCGTCATGGCTGAGGGCATGGATTCCGAGCACAACGAGGTCATCTGCTGATGCTTTTTTTGAGTAATTAGATTTCATTGTTTTCGTTCACGCAAAGTGCGCAAAGTTTAACGCAAAGTGCGCAAAATTTAAATGGAAATATTTTTTTTAGTGCGTCACAGTTTTCGTTGATTCAGTCGCCCTTGCAAAAACCTCGGTAACATTCTTCTCACACACCGACGAAAGATGCTGCTCGGTCTCATATCCGCGCTTCCCAATATTATGGGCTAATTGGGGGGCTTTTAAAAGTTTTTTCATCGCCTCGTGCAATGCGGCAGCATCGTAAGGCGGCGCGAGTATGGCGTTGTCGCCGTCCGTCAGAAAATCCTCCGTCGCCTCAACCCGCGTCGTGATCACCGCCCTGCCGAGCGCCATCGCAAAGGTCGTTGTGTTCTCGCCGCCGCTGATCTCGGAACTGATCAACGGCACAACTACAAATTTCGCCCCCGCAAGAATCCTGATATATTGTTGTATAGGCATGAAGTTCTGCCAGACTACATTTTTCGGGCCTGTGCGCTCAAACCTTGCGAGGTCGCAGATAATATGAACTTCCTCTCCCAGATTCTCCGCCGCCGCACACAGTGTATCGTAATCACGGTTGTTGCTCCCGGCAGCAACTATTTTCCCTGCCATCGCCTGCTCCGCCGCAGTTCTTTCCTCACCACTCGCTACCTCCCTGAAATATTCAAGCACATCAGGTGAAACAAAATTAAGGAGATAAGAAGAACAGGAGAGATGATAAAGTTTGTCTTCTGGAATGCCCGCATCAATATAAAACTGGCGCTGGCTTTTGGTCATGTGGAACCAGAAATTTTCCTCCCGCTTTAAAAAATCGGGCAGTGGGTTTCCGCCCTGATTTTTTTCAAGCCATTCTGCAATCAGGCGCACGCGCCGCAGCCTGTCCTGCTCGTTGATTATAAACGGCACCCTCCGCAGCCCGCGCCGGGCGCGCTCGCACTGAAGCAGCAGCAACTCCGGACTCTCGCCCCAGACCGCATCGCAGCCTTCTTCTGTCTGATCAACAACGGCAGCGATTGGCGCCTTATAAATAACGAAATCCGCCTCAGCGGTGCCGCGGTGCTGTATAAAATCCTCATAGCCGAAAACGGAGAAATGCAATTCGTAGTTTTTCCAGCGGATCACCCTGCCTGTGAATTTTTCCTGCTCAGCGTGGATGACAAGTATCTTTTTCATTTCTTTATTGAAAAAAGGACAAGGCATGCCGCCACCGACTACATGGAATCAATGAATTCATCAAGGGCGGCATCCCATGCACGCAGCGGCGGGTGTTTTGGCGGCGAGTATTCTGAAGCGAGAACCCTGTAGCGGGGAATCGGGGCGTGTCTTTCATAATCGTCCGCTCCGAACTTCTCAAAACGAGTGGAAAGAGACAATCTTTCCTTGATATGAAGTGCGAAATCCCACGCGGTGCATGCGCCGGCGTTCACCAGGTGCAGGATACCGCTCGCTCTCGCCTCCAGAAGATTCCCTGCGGCATCAGCGAGATCGGGGGCATAAGTGAAAGATGAAATGCGGTCGTCAACCAGTTTTACTGATGGTTCGGTCTGCATTTTCCTGACGAGGGTGGATAAAAAATTTTTCCCGTGCCTGCCGAAGATGCCTGATGTCCGGACTATAAGATAGTTATCATAATCGCAGATTTCCCTTATGTATTTTTCACCTTGAAGTTTTGATCGCCCGTAAGAATTGGCGGGGGATGTAACATCTGATTCAACATAAGGCTTGTTGCGGTCGCCGGAGAAGACTAAATCGGTGCTGAGGTAAAAAAAGAATATCCCATATTTAGCAGCGGCGGTTGCCATAATGCGTGTGCTTTCGGCATTCGTCCGCATCGCACGCTCTGGTTCCCTCTCGCATGTATCCTTGTCAACCAGCCCCGCAAGATGGATTATAACTTCCGGTTCAACTTCTCTGATCACCTGCTCTGCGCGCCGCTCGTCCGCAGCATCCATCTCGCTGTGCGGCGGCGCCGTGATTATGTGGCGGTCAGCGAAGGCATCCTGAAATTCCTTCCCTATGAATCCATTCCCTCCTGTAAGTAATATTTTCAACTTTTTTCCCTCTCTATAATATATGTTGGACTTGTGCAAATTTGCTGATAATGCGACATAAATTTGGAGTGCGGTGGCACGACACCGCTTTGTTATACGGCGACATGTCGCCGTAAATGAAAGCGACATCGTGATGTCGCACTCCAAAACAAATTCCACCTCTCAGCATTGCATCAATTTCGCATAACAAGATTGCACAAGTTCAGTATTCATTCACAACGGAACATAAAACTGATACACAATTCTATCTATCCGACTGTTCTCAAGCCAATTCAGATTCAGGTTTACAAAGAACTGGCTTCTGCCGTAAAAAATCAGCCCGTCGCCCATCGTCGGATGGTAAAGCATATAATGCACACGCGCACATTCATCGCAGGTTTCAGCGACGCAGTTCCTTGATGTGGTGATAAAAACGAAGGGATAATAGAGTGATACTGAGAAATCCGCCTGCGGCGGCTGCGCATGCGGCAGGTTGTCAAGTTCCACGCGCCGTGTATTCTGTCCGTGCAGAAATTTACAAAAATATGCGCTGTCCAGAACCGAACCCGAAAAATAACCGCGTATTTTCTCGTCGTGTATCAAGGGAACACGCGGGTCTTTTTTCTGCCTTATCAGGACGCGTCCCATTACAACCTTAAAAGAAGGGAACTTTTCGCGCAGGAACATAAGCGTGCCATATTCGTTCACAACCACTTCCGCATGCTCGTCGTATTCCATCAGCCTGCCGAACAGCGGATTGAGCCGCTTCAGCCCCCAATCGGTAACAATCGGCGTTACGAGCGTCAGGGGCTTGCCGTCCTCACGGCAGATGCTGATTGCCTTCTCAAGTTGATGGACAGATGGAATGCGTCTTTCGCAAAATTCAACGCCAAAATATATACGGTCAAATTCACCGACCGGTAAATCGCCTTCCGTCAGCACATCAGCTGCCTGCACATACAATGCCTTCTGCACGCCGCGATACATTTCACCGTTCAGTGTGCGCAAAAAAGCAATCGCCTTCTCAACAAGGCGATCCCGTTCGTGATACTCCAATTGTGTGTTGACAGTCATGGACGAGCCTTCACGGGATTCATGTAGCAATTATTGTTGCAGTCAAAACCAAAAGAGGATTTATACAACTTTTTCACAAAAAAGGTGAATTCGCTTTCTTTTCCGAACGATTCCACAGCATCCACACATTTTTTCATAAACTGAAGGCATCGGCGCTTCTGCTGGCGGTTCAGCAGCCGACTCACTACCTTTAATGAGTTTATACCCGAATGTGAGAGTTGAAAAACAGAGCAACCCTCGCAGGCTGCGCTCATGCGCAGATACACATTGGAAAACCGCTTACCGATGCTGTTGATAAAAAAATCATCGCGCTGCGGGTCGCCGTCGTTGATCATCTCTATCTGATACTCAAGGCAGCAGGCATTGTCCATCAAGCCGCGCTCATAAGCGGCATCGTTGAATGATTTAAGGTCGTGCTGGAAACTGCATATCCCGTCATAATTCGGGCAATACCACGCAAGCGCAAGCACTTCAATCTCAAGATCAGGATGCTCCGCGCGAATATTCTTTATCTCATTTGTATGCAGTCGCGGCAGGATCACGCGTTCTACTCCATACTGGCGAAAAAATTTCACGCTCCACGAGTTCATTGGCGCCGCCACGCTGCTCAAGTGCAGACGCCAACCATTCGCACTCTCCCTGAGCATCTCCATAAGCCCAATGTCGGATACAATAAGCGCGTCCACTCCGAATTCCTTCAGATGATCAATCAATTCCCGCAGTATCTCCAGTTCCGGTCCAGTATAGAAGGTTTTATTCAGGGTTGCATATACCGGTCGCCCATGCTCGTGGGCAAGTTGCACGATTTTTTGCAATTCTTCCAATGTCGGCACATTGCCGTGCGGCATCTCGCGGCGGTTCAGTGCAAATGAATATTCAGGATGATTTATTCCGCAGTAAAACTCATCTGCGCCATCCCGAACAAGATCCATTACTTCATCCGCCTCTGATATGGATATAGCAATCTTTATTCTGTTGCTCAATATGATGTTGTTCTCCTTGCAAAGTTACCTGCTACAATCTTATGATATAGAAACAAGCGGTAAAATTCAATTTCGTCCGCACTTTGATCTATGGCAACTGTTCCACTTTTCAAGACAACCGAAGAAATCACGGCGTTATTTACACAGTTTCTCCAGTCCGTTTCTGCCGACACCGCATGCCGCAGAATCACCGCCCAATACCGCCTGTGCCTTCAATGGGAACTTAAGAACCCGGACTTCACGGTGATAATAGACAGCCGCGACGGGGATTTTAAGGCGCACCTTATGGAAGACAAAACAGAGACCGGAGAAAAAATTGAGACCGAATTTGAGACATTCCACAAGTGGATGATCGGGGCAATTCACCTTATGGTCGTATGGAACCGCCGTGAACTCAGGGCGGATTCAGATGCTGCGGCGGAATTATTCATGGCGCTTCTGCCTTACTTCGGCAGGCACTATCGGGCAACCTTGAATGAATTTAAGTAGGGGCGCACTGCTGTGCGCCCCTACAATTGACCTCATACTCAACATCCTCAACCTTATATTTTCTATCTTCTCCTGCTTCTCTTATGCTTTTTCTTGCCGCTTTTTGCGCCCTTTTTGGCTTCGGCTCCCTCCGATACCACATCCGCTGCTGCCTCTACCGCCGGTCTTTTCTCCGGCTTCGGCGCCGAAACCTTACGGACAGCCGGCTGCGCCTTCGCAATCTCGCGGGGCTGCGCTTCCGCAGCAACCCTGACATCGGCAAGAGTCCGCCTCTCTTCCTGCGCTCCCTTCTTGAACACAAACGCCAGCGGCGCCGCTACGAAAATGGAAGAATAACATCCGCTCATTATCCCCACAAACAAGCCTTTGGCAAAATCTCCGAGTGAAACTCCGCCAAAAAGTATTATCGCTGTAATGGGCATAAGTGTAGTAGTAACCGTATTCACTGAACGGGGCATCGTTTCCCAAAGACTGTAGTTCATCGTCCGCAGCAAAGGTTCCCTCTTATACTTCTTGCGGTTTTCCCGTATCCTGTCAAAAATAATTATCGTATCGTTGATTGAATAACCGAAAACAGTGAGTATGACCGCCACGGTCGCAACATTTACTTCAAGTTGCAGTATCGCATAAAACCCGATTGTGATAAAGCAATCGTGGACGAGCGCAATAATGGCGGCGACTGCGAACCAGAACTCAAATCGCACAGTAACATATATAAGTATCAGCGCCGTCGCAAGCAGCAATGTGATGCCCGCCCTGCGCATAAGTTCAGCGCCAAAAAGAGGATCAACTTTGTCTTCCTTCTGGAAGTGCGGATGCCCGCCGAATTCTGTGAATATAACCTCTGCCGCCTTCTTCAGCCCTTTTTCCTGCCGAAGTTCACCCTTGAAGCGTAAAACAGCATCGTAAAATATCTGCCGCTCATCGCCTTCCCCCACCTTCACTTCCTTGCTGCTGACCAGTTCAACCAGATCAGGACTTATCTTCTTCTTCTCAAGGACATTCTCAAGTCTTTCCTGGGTAAGCCTGCTCTCCAGTTGGCGAAGAATAAATTTATCTGGGTTCAACTTCGTAAATTCAACGGCAAAAGCAACGCGCATCGCCTGGATTTTCTGATTGAGTTCCGCCGCGCGCTTCTTGTCGGAATAGTCAACTGTGCGCAGGACAAATTCCCTTCCGCCTTCAAGAATCTGAATCGGGTTATGCTTTATGTCAAAACGCCGAACTACACGGTCTACTTCTGATGTCCTGACCTTCCAATCAGCCTTATAAAAAATTATGCGTCCGCCGGTGAAATCCACTCCGAGATTCAATCCGAGTGCAAAAAGCGCGCCGATTCCTATCAGCGCCGTTGCAACTGAAATGATGAACCATAGATTCCTTGAACCTATGAGGTTGTATTTTATTATCTTTTCATCCACTTACTTTTTCTCCCGATTTATTCTCGTTGTAAGTTGCAAGATTTTTCAATCTCACATCTCACATCTTCCCAACACCGACACCTGCTGTTCTCACACCATACAGCGCCGTATTCTGCGCGCCGCGCAGGCTCACCACAAGCAGAAGGAAAGTTTTTGTTACTACTATTGCGGAGAACATACTCACTAGTATGCCGAGTGAAAGCGTAACAGCGAACCCTCGCACAGCGCCTGTGCCGAGCGCATACAGCACCGCCGCCGCTATAAGTGTCGTTACATTCGCATCAAAGATTGATGTGAACGCACGCGTGAACCCCGCCTCTATCGCCGCCTTCAAGGTCTTGCCCCAGCGCAATTCTTCCTTGATACGCTCAAAAATGATGATGTTCGCATCCACCGCCATGCCGATAGATAATATGAAGCCGGCGATGCCGGGCAGCGTAAGCGTTGCATTGAACATTGAGAGCAGCCCGAACATTGTAACTATATAAAGCGAAAGTGCGATGTCTGCAAGCACGCCAAGCAGACGATAATACGCAACCATAAATATCAGCACCACAATGATGCCCGCTATGCCTGCCCTCAAACTCTTGTTTATGGAATCCTTGCCCAGTGTCGGTCCCACAGAGCGCTTCTCCGCTATCTTCACAGGCACAGGCAGCCGCCCGGCATTCAACACCGCCACCAACTCCTGTATCTCCTCACGCGAGAACCGCCCCTCAATTATCCCAGAGCCGCCGAAGATGGCGCTCTTGATTACCGGACAGGACATCACCCGCCCGTCAAGTGCGATCGCAAGATATTTATTGATGTTCCGTGCTGTGAACCTGCCGAATACTTCAGCCCCTTCTTTCTTCAACTCAAAGTGCACCGCCGGTCTGCCCATGCCATCAAAGCCGGCGCTGGCGCGCTTGAGTTGTTCGCCTGTGAAAACCAATTTTCTGTCCCGCGGCAGCGCCTCGCCCTGCTCGTAAGCCTTCCCTTTTGTGTCAATAAATTCAAGCAGTGCCGTCTTGCCGATCAGCCGCTCCACGCGCTCGGGGTCACGCTCGCCGGGTATCTCAATGTTCACCCACTTTGTGCCCTGCTTCTGGATTGCGATCTCGCGGACACCCTCGGGGTCAAGCCGATTGCGCATAACATCAATCACGCCGCGCACCTTGTCCTCTGTAAGAGGCTCATCCTTCGGCGGCAGACATTCTATAAGAACATGCACACCGCCGCGGAGATCAAGTCCTAAATTGATGGGTCCCTGCGGGTCAGTCTTCCACCGCCATACCACCCAGCCGGCACAGGCGCCCACAACCGCTACAATCAAAAGTATTTGCCATAAAATTACCTTTTTCATCGCCGTCCCTTACAAATCCGCGCACTATTTATAAATACAAACTTATAAGATAACTAAAATTTTCGCTAAAATCAATGCAGTTCACAAAAAAGGGTCTGCGACATAAAAGTGGGGTTGCAATTTTTTTTGAGATGTGTTATTGTAGATAAATATCTACAATAAGAGGAGGAACCATGAAAGCGATTCAGGAACTCGAAACGAAAAGAGAGGCGGTTCTC
>JBFMBQ010000401.1:0-6692 GCA_040755115.1 bacterium | reverse complement strand
CAATCGCTCCACAACCTCGGTAGGGACCATAAGGTCGTAAAGCGCCTCTATTATGAGAATTCTTTCTGGGGGAAGAAGCGGCTTGTGCCGGGGCAGCGAAACCGCGTCCAATGCGCTGTGATACCGTTTCATTAATTCTTTCATCCGTGGACTGGTCTTCTTAAAAATGCCGCCCAGTCGGCTCCGATTGAAAACTGTCGTGAACTCCGCAGGCGGCGCAACAAGGATAGAAAAATCAATGTCTTCATCCACGCACGCAAGTATGCCCGACAACAGCGCCCCAAAACTGACACCAAAAACACCCACTCGCTCAACACCGCGCTCCTTCAGCCAGTTGACAACACTGCGCACATCAATCACAGACTGCCGCAATGCCTCCAGCGTGCGCAGCGAATGACTTGTGAACATATATTCTCCGCTGAAACTCGCCGCAGGCGTCCGATTCATATGATACGGCAAATCCACTATCACACTGTTCCAGCCCTTGTGCATAAAAAGACGGCGAAAACGCTCAAACACAATATAATCACCCATACGCCAGCCGTGCAGAAGTATCACAACCGGCAAGTCCGATTTCCCTCTCTTCTTATAAAAATGTCCGTAAACAACATCGTTACGGTCGTGCCCCGTAACAATATAACTCGTAAAATGAAACTGCTGAATAACATAGTTTAAGCGCTTCGTTGTTCTCGTTATCCGCACCTTCGGCACTTCATCAGGATCACAAAAGAAACGACCGAAATCCTTCACCCGATTGCGCCGTATGTAATCATCAATCGCCTCCGGCGGCGACGGTGTAACCTCCGCGCTTTTCTGAAGTCCCATCCACAGATACGACATAGAGTCAAGCAAAACAGATGGGAAATAATTCAGGTGCATACAATATTATAACAAAATTTTTGCGAAGCGCGCGGCGCGGTCGCTGATTAACTCTGAAATTGCAAAAATTTCACGCAAACGCAGAGAAAAGCAAAGCGCGCAAATGAAAAAATGATAGTAGGGGCACAGCGTGCCGTGCCCCTGCATCTTCGCGTTATCTGCACATTCTTTGCGCTCTTTGCGTGGAATCTTTTAAGTTTTTTGCAACATTGTGGTTTATTTTATAAGGTATAAGCGTTATTATTATTCTATGAAAAGATTTTATTTTCTCATGCTGACAATCCTGTTTTTAATCACTGCCGCCGGGTTTGCAGAAAATTCATACCAGCCGAAACTCCTGCGAGAGATCAACCAGTTTGAAGGTTCAGACATCTTTCAGAAGATTCACTCTGTTTTTGTTGACGAAAATTTGGACATTTTAATCATACTCAACGAGGCGCCGCTCAAAATAAGCGTCTTCACTCTCTATGACGCCACGCCGCTTAACGAAATAAGAATATTTGATGAACTGAAACCACCGCTGACCGCCGCATCTTATCAGAACTTCATTTACTTGATGTCATCCGGCAATTTCTATCGGTTCAAGCAGGATGGGCGGAAAAGCAAGGATTTCCAGCCGCCGCCGGGGTTGCCCGCCTACGCTGACAAACTCTTTTTTGACCGTTCAGGAAATTTCATTCTCCTGAACCGCAAAGATGCTTCTGTCACGAAATTCAACAAGGATGGCAAGAAACTCACAGAAATACGCAAAGACGATGAAGAACGAATCAAGAAAAAAGAACCGCCCATCGGCAGTATTGATGATGTGCATGTTGATTTCACAGGGACAATCTACATCGCAGACTCAAAAAGCAGGAACATAAAAAAATATAACGAAAAAGGTGAATTCGCAGGCGTCCTCGGCGGCGACAAAGACCTCACACGGATTGAATTGCTTCAGTCCTCACTAATTGCAGTTGATTCACACCGCAATGTATGGATTTACGATAAAGGCGACCGAAAAATCAAAGTCCTTGACTCCTTCGGTTTCTATCTCGGCGAGTTGCAGGATACAGGCAAAGGGGATTTTCGCTTCGTCGCCCCTGCGATGATATACATAGACCGGCTTGATCGGCTGTATCTTCAGGATGAAGGCAGCGCAACAATGAAAGTTTTTGATGTGCGGGGGATGTTTTAACAATACATCTACGCATTTCACGGATTCATTAAATTCATTTTATTGCAAGATCAATTTTTTATTTTTAATGTAAAAACTGGTAATTCAGGCTGGCAATTGAATCTGACCGGTGGACGGATCATTCCGATGCCTCTGGAAATGTAAACTGGACAGTGAGGCCCCTGCACAAGTCCTGCACGATATTTATTACCATAATCTGACGGAACCATTGGTGCGCCTACAAATGGAACAACAACCTGTCCACCATGTGTATGCCCGCAAAGCATAAGATCAACTCTGTATCCTGTAGGCATGACCTCGGCATAATCAGGGTTGTGAGATAGCAATATCCTTGGCATGTCTCCGCTTACATACTGAAAAGCAGAATTGAGATCCTGAGTGCCTTCCCAGTAATCTCCGACACCTGCAATGCAGATTGAATCGTTGCCGATGGAAACAATCACATGCTTGTTCGTTAAATCAACAGCACCAACATCGGTTAAATGTTTTATTGTCAAATTAGCATCAACCCAGTGATCATGATTACCAAGCACTGCAAAAAGCCCATACTTTGATTTTATTCCAGTAAACAAATTTATAACTGGCTTAATGTAATCAGCATTACCTGTTACATAATCGCCTGTTAGAACTACAAGATCAGGATTTTCAAAATTCAATGCATCAATGACCTTTCGGATATAGTCAATCCCGACAACTTTGCTATGATGTAAGTCTGTCAACTGCACGATTCTAAAACCATTAAAAGCATCGGGTAAACAATAAATTGGTATATCCATTCGTGTTACATCAAGTCCGTATGGCTCTATGAAAAAGGCATCAGCCGCAGTTAATCCTATTCCCCCATAAATTACCGCTCTTAAAAAATTCCTCCTGCAAAATTTTTTATATTTCGTTATGTCGCTATCCATTTTTTATAGATAATCATTTAAAAAATTATTGGGCAAGGCATGCCTTGCCCCTACATTTGAGGATTTACTAATAGAACTCAAGTTGAACGCCGTCCAAACCGCTTTTTCTTGTTCTTCTCCAGACGGCGATAGCAAGATGGTTGCCGCCGCTCGTATTCAATATCCCCGGCGGCAGGTAGAATTTTTTCTGCGGTCCGCGCGTTTCCCAGTATCTGCCGATGAGATGTCCGTTCAGATAAATATTCGCCTTCTCGTGCGCTGCGCCGATGACAAGCCCGACGCCGCGCATCGGATCATCAAGTTGCAGGGTGAACTCGGTCTGATATATACCGATGCCGTGATGGCTTCCCCACTCATGTGGTAATGAAACCGATGCACATTTTTCTTCGGCAGGGAATGCTTCTTTCGGCAGCACAGGGCATAACCCCCGCTCGCCGTCAATCAGCCCGCCGCGTGCCCTCCACTCAACATGCGCACCATAAGTGCGCAAATCCAAGATACCGCGCGGGTTGCGGGCATCGCATTCAAAATCCTTGTTGTGCCCAAGACTCTCCACAAGCACAACGATCACATTCCACTCTCTTCCCTGAACAGATGCAGGAACAGCAAATTCCCGAATAAAACCAAAATCATCGCCGTTACCGATAGCGTTCCTGTAACCATCCTCTGAACCGATCAGGTTGCCGTTGACGAAAATGGAATAGCAATGCCGCGCATCAATCTGAATTTGGTTCAATTTACCCCTGTATCTGCCGCGATACCACACATAGCCATAGTGAAAACCCAATGAATCAATATCCATATTACCGCCGAAGGGAATATTTTCCCAATGGCTATCGTCATAATCAGACTTATGCACATTGTCAATCAATGCAAACCGCCAGTCTTTCAATTCAGGCAGTGCAGGCAACACGGCTGCATCCGCAGTGCGTTCCTGCGGCTGATAAGCACCGATTTCACATGTAGGGGCGGGTTTGAAACCCGCCCCTACTTTATTATCCAGCGAAAAGACGAGCAGTTTCATTTCAACTGGTGCGAGTGTGAATTCCTGTCCAGTGATTGAGAGGCGAACGGTCTTTTCAGTCTTCCCGTTGTTGCGGATAAAAACATATCTGCGCTCGCCTGATTTTCGTGCGCGGCAGAAGACATCCTTCTCATAAACCCGAACCGAGTCATCAGGCTCGGTAACAAGAAAATCGTCACCGAGTTCGCGTATCAGGTCTGCGACCCACCTGACGGCATACCAGCGTTCGCTTTTTCTGCCGTCTTCGGTTACTGGTGCGCACATATCGTAGGAAGTATATACATCCGGGCTGCCGAGGTAGCCATAAGTTGTGCCGCCGCAGAACATAAAATAATTGATGAGCGTTGCGCGCTGCGCAAGCGCACTTTTGGTGGCGATGTCAAGTTGGTCGGTGCCGAGCATCCTGCGGTTGTGCTCATAGCCGCGCCCGCCCCATGTGTCAAACCAGCCGCCTTGAAACTCTGCGATGAAGATCGGTTCTTTGCGACCGTAGGCATCGTGCCCGTCTTCAATGATGTCAATACTGAGAAAAGTGTTGCGCTTGCCGCGCCAGTCGGTGCTGAAGGAATTTATCGCATAATCATCTATCGCCATTATATCAACATCCAACTGTCGCTCGGAGCAACTCATGATGTCGTTATGAAAGATCGGCGCCCCCACACCCAACTCACGCGCCATCCGATAAAGTTCAACCATATACCTGTTCGGGCGGTGTTTCCTGCCCGCCTCTCTTGAGAAAAGCGGCATCGCCTTCAGCATCAGAAATTTGAAAACATCCGATCCCATAATTTGAAAAAGTGCCTCCGGGTTGCGCCTGCGGAAATAATCGGACGCCACCTTCAGCGCGCCACGCACAGGCACAAGATTGTATTCGTTCTCAATCTGGAAAAGTATTAGATTGCTGCGTTTTGCGATGCGGGGGATGATCTGCTCATACCACTGGTGCACATATTTCATATATTCAGCGCAATAGACTGCCCTGCCCGGCTCGCGGCAGCGGAGTATTACATCTTTCTTTGTTAGCAGCCAGCCGGGGAATCCGCCGGCATCAACTTCAGAACAGATATAAGGACCGGGGCGCGCGATAAGATACATACCCTCGCCCTGTATGATGTCCATCAGCGCATCCACATCGCGGATGCCGGAAAAATCGTATTCGCCCTCCGCCGGAGAGTGGTAATTCCACGCAAAATAAACATCCACCGCGTTCAATCCCGCCTCTTTCATCTTGCGGATGCGATCCGCCCACAAAGCCTGCGAGGGCAGACGGTAATAATGTATCGCACCGCTCAAAATGAATTCTCTTTTCCCTTCAACGATCAAACTGTATTTGTCGTATTCCACTTTCATGAGACCCCCCCTGACTGTTCAAACTTATTATATGCCACAAAAACACGAAGGCACAAAATAATTAGTGAGATGTGAGATGTATAGATGTGAGACGACTGCGAATCATCTTACATCTCACTTCTCACATTTTACTTCGTCCTGATTTTATTCGTGAATTTTCGTGCTTTGTGCTTTGGTGGCGAGAAGACATAACGAGATTGATTTTTACAAGTATTAATGTATAATATCGCTGTAACCTGTGGTGGTGGGGTAAATACAGGGGACAAGGTATGTGGGACCGTAGTGTAGCGGTTTAACATGCTGGCCTGTCAAGCCAGAGATCGCGGGTTCAAATCCCGTCGGTCCCGTCAGAAAGGGATTTGAAAGGTTTTGAACGGCGCAAAGCGCATTTTTGCAGGATGAAAAAATAGTGAGAAACCATGGTCAGGCGGAGCGAGGCACGATGCCGAGCGAGCGCCTGACCAAATCCCGTCGGTCCCGTTCGTAAGAGACGATTAGTTGTTTCGTTATCTTGTTTCTTGTAATTTCTTTTTACAATATAACCAGAAACTAAAAACAAGAAATGAGACAACAATGTTAAACAATGCTGAAATATCTATGACACTGTATAAAAAACAACTTAATTGATCAATGGAGGCAGCGATGGCTGAACTATACGAAAAACTCGGAGAACTTTACAAACTTCAGCAGATTGACAGCGAGATCATCAATAGCCTGCGCACTATCCGACACCACGAAAGGACAGAAACGCCGATACAGAAGAAATATCGTGAAATGTCGGAGAAGAAAAAGGAGATAGAAACACAGAGCGCACCTGTCAAGGCAGAAATAAGACAGTTCCAGGACGAGGTGGCAGCCTTCACGGAGAAGAAGAAAGCCTGCGAAGATAAACTCTTCAGCGCCGGCACCGAACCCAAAGAACTACAGTTCCTCCAGAAAGAACGCGAACAATACATCAACCTGATAAAAGTGCGCGAAGACAGGTTGATTAAACTGATGATTCAGATGGACGGCGCAGAGATCAAAAGGAAGGACCTGGAACAGCGGCTCAAAGAGATAGAACCGGAGTATCGCAAGGAACAGGACAAAGTGGAGGCAGAGGTGAAGCAATTGAAAGAGCGGGTTGAAACCCTGAAGCAGGCGCGCAAGGATTTCAGGAACTTTGAAGACAGGGAACTGCTGGAGATGTATCAGCAGGTGCAGCGCGAGGGCGACGGCGTGGCGATCGTATCTGTAACAAATGAGGGCGCCTGCGAGGGCTGCTATGTGGAAGTATCAAAAAACACGATAAATCAGTTGTCCAATTGCGACGGCATAGTAACCTGCCCGCGCTGCGGGAGAATTCTGTATATCC
>JBFMBQ010000400.1:0-9431 GCA_040755115.1 bacterium | reverse complement strand
TAATTTAAGGGTTAAAATTATGACGCCCGAGCAGAGACTGGAAGCAACAGTTCATTTTGAGCAGACGGATCGTCCATGGCGGCTTGAGACCATCGGCTTCTGGGACGAGACGCTCCGGCGCTGGGTGCGCGAGGGGATGCCGCGTGCAGCCGCCGCTCACCCGGTCGCCCCTTATCTCTACTTCCAATTTGACCCGCTCATCCCATTGCCTGTATCAGGCGCAGATAACCCCGGCTTCTTCCCTAAATTCACACGAAGAACGCTCAAGCGTGATGGCAGATACCGCATCATTCGGGACGAGACCGGATGCACGATAAAAGTATTTACATCGGGTAAATCCTCAATCCCGGAGTTTCTGAATTTTCCCGTAAAAGATATGAACGAATTCCAGCGCGTAAAGCGCCGACTGAACCCGCACACTCACGGTCGCATTGACAATCCTCTCTTCAATTTTCTCATCGCAGTCGCACGAAACTTCCGCATGCCGCTTGGTATTGCCCTGTGCGGTCTGTTCGGAATGTGCCGCCACCTGTTAGGGTTTGAACGGCTGATGATCGCTTACTACGAGCAGCCAGACCTCATCCACGCTATCGGCGAACAGTGGGCGATACTGTCAAAGGGTGTCGTTTCCCGAATAGCGCGGGCAGCAAAACCGCGCTTCATACAATTCTGGGAAGATATGTGCTACCGAGCAGGACCGATGATTTCGCCCCAAACCTTCCACACATTTATTGCGCCGCATTATCGTGATGTTATCAATCACGCGCGGAACGAAGGGCTAACAAGTTTCTGGCTTGACACAGACGGCGACTGCTCGCTGTTGATTGAACCGTTTATTGAGGTGGGTATCAATGTTATGTATCCCTTTGAGGTGCAGGCGGGGATGGATATACTGGAAGTGCGTCGCGAATACGGTGCGCGACTGGCGATTATGGGTGGCATAGATAAGCGTGCGCTCGCCGGCAGTCGGCAGGATATTGAAAGCGAAGTATTTGAGAAAGTCCCAGAGATGCTGAAATCAGGCGGCTATATCCCATCGCTTGATCACGGAGTGCCGCCCGATGTTTCTTTTTCAAATTTCAAATACTTTTTGCGGCTTCTGCGGAAGAAAATCCCACGGTATCTGATTAATTCCTGATTAGTGTAATTCATAAAGGATTTTATCCACTAATTTCACTAATTTTCACGAATTGTTTTTTGGGCACGATAAATCGTGCCCCTACATCTTAATTATTCGTGCAGATTCGTGTGATTCGTGGATCATTATTTTTATATTAAGTTATAATACCCCTTGTGTTATCATTCTCTCAAAAAATGGAGGCATAAAATGAAAAATTTCGTTTTACTGCTATCAATATTATTTTTTACGCTGTGCGCTCTGACCACATCGGCGGATGAAGGGCGCGTGAGGATAAATGTTCTCAGCGAATCCGGCGGCGCGGAGATGGAAGCGATAGGGGCATTGCTGCGCGGTTATGCGCCATTTGCGGATGTGCAGTTCGTTCCGGTAGGGGAGAATGCCTATGTGAAGATTCCGCTTTTAGAGGAAGCGGGGGTAAATGCGCAGGCGGCGCTGATGGATTTTCCGCAGGTGGCGAGTCTTGCGCGCAAGGGATTGCTTGAGCCGCTTGATGAGCATATCGGCGGCAGCGAGCCGTTCCCGAGAGATGAGATATGGGGGCAGGCGCTGGATGCGGTAACGGTGAACGGCAAAGTTTATGGTATGCCCGTGCACATCACGGTTGGCGCGCTTGTTTACAACAAGGAACTTTTTGCACAACTTGGTCTGACACCTCCGAAAACATGGGACGATTTTCTTGCGACTGCACAAAAACTCGCCTCCGAGCGGCAACCCGATGGCTCACGCGCACGCTGGGGCACATTTTTCAGGGATAAATTCGCTGCCTGGTTCGCAATCTACTCCCAGAGCGGCGGGAAGATTGTAGATGCAGCGGAGAAAAAGGTCCTTTTCAACAACAAAGACGCGGTGGATGCCCTGCGCTTCCTTGTTGACCTGCACCATAAATTCGGCGTTGCGCCGCTTATACCGCCGTTCGGACGCTCCTTCACACTTGATCAGGTGCCGATGATGATACTGATAGATGAGGACATTGACAGGGTAAAAGGGCAGGCAGCCGCTGCTGCGCCGCTTCCTACGAATGGACAGATGGCAACAAATCTTCAGGGCAAGGCATTGATCTTATTCAAAAATGCGACGCCAGAACAAAAAGATGTTGCGTGGAAATTGTTCCGCATCGTTGCCGGCACAAAAGTCCAGACCTTCGTTAGCCAGACCACCGGCTGGCTCACGCCTAACCGCAAGGTGTCTATGAGCGCAGCGTTTCGTAAGGAACTTGAACGGAATCCTGTTCTTGCGACCTACAACGATGCGATTCCAGCGGCGCTGCCGTTTCCTGCTGCGGAAGGTTTCGGTATTGAAATTGAAGAAATTCTGAAGAGATCAGTTATGGATGCGCTGTGGGGCGTGGTGTCGCCTGAAGACGCGATTGCAGATGCAACGCGCCAGGTTCAGGAATTACTACAGGGTGAGGCACAGCCTCAGATTGCCACGCGCGATGACCTTTCCCCGTTCGGTATGGGCATTTATTTCGGCAACCGTTATTCACCAGAGGAGATGGAGCGCGCAGGCGAGTTAGCATCAGATGCGCGGATACGCTGGTCGCGGGAGGAATTTTTCTGGGGGCTTATAGAACCGCAGAAAGGCGCGTTCCAGTGGGAAAGATACGACCGCGCAGTTGACGCCGCAAGCCGCTACGGAGTGAAACTTTTCGGGCTGCTATGTTACACTGTTGGGTGGTCATCAAATGTATCGCCCCGCACTGATGCGCACCGTGCGGATTTTGCGAACTATGTCTATGAGGTGGTCGCCCGCTACAAGGATCGCATCAAATACTGGGAAATCTGGAACGAACCGAACATCGGTGTATTCTGGACGCCTTCGCCGAATGCGGCGGACTATGTTGCGCTTTTGCGCGAGTCATACCGGGCGGTGAAGCGCGCAGACCCCACAGCGCAGGTGATGTTAGGCGGGTCATCAGGCTCCGATTTCGCCTGGCTGGAGGCAATATATCAGTTCGGAGGCGGCGATTATTTTGATGTCCTCGGATTTCACCCTTACGCCGACATCGCATCATTGGATGACGGGCGATATGAGCAGAACCTGCGCTTCCTGCGCCTGTTGATGACACGCTACGGCGCGGTCAAGCGCGGCTGGATTACTGAAGTCGGTTGGCCCACAACGGAGGGCGGCAACACTTATGAACAGCAGGCGGCAGCATACGCAAAGATGGTTGCCCATTCTCTCGGCAGCGGTTTCGTGGATAAAATCGTTCCCTATGATTTCCGCGATGACGGCGATGATCCTGCTTATGGCGAGGCAAACTTCGGTGTTCTGCGCCGCGATTTTAATCCCAAAACCGCTTACTTCACCTACGGTTTCCTTGCACAGCATGTTGCGAACTACACCGATGTAATACGAACTGATCCCTGCGCCGATTGCTATGGATACCGCTTCACTACACCGAAGGGTTATTTTTCAGTTATATGGTCAAAACGCAAGGGAAAAAGTCTTGATGTGGATATACCTGTAGCAGGCGGTGTGGAGGTGTTTGATTTAGCAGGCAAAAAAACCGAGTTCAAACAGAGTGAAAAATCGGTTTCAATCCGGGTTACGAATAACCCGATATTCCTGATTGAAACAAGTGAGATAAAATGAAATGAGGTAGTTTATGAAAGAGAAAAGGTTCGTAATAATCTCGGCAATACTTTTGATGTTTTTTGGTTACACATTCAAAACATCATACGGATTAGATACGCCAGAGATGGTTTTGTCCCGTATGACCGTTGAGCAGAAGATCGGGCAGTTGTTTATGCCCGGCATACAGGGGCAGGTGATGTCGGATGAACTGAAGAAATTAATCCAGAGCAACTATCTCGGCGGTGTGATACTTTTCGGCGGCAGGAATGTGATCAGCCATGCGCAGAGTGCGCAATTCACACAGGATTTGCAGGTGGCTGCGATGGGTGCGCCGAACGGTATTCCGCTCCTGATTTCAATTGACCAGGAAGGCGGCGTGGGATCGCACATCAATATGCTGAATGGCGGCGTTGATACAGTGGGTAATCTTGCGCTCGGCGCATCGCCTGAGGTTGAGGACACATATCTGTCATACTCAATTATGGCGGATGACCTGCGTGCCTTCGGTGTAAATATGGCGCTTGCGCCGGTGCTGGATTTGTTGTTGAACAAGAATAATCCGATGAATCACATCAGGTCGTTCGGCGCCGACCCTGAAGCGGTAAGCGCAAGGGCACGCCGAGCGGTGATGGGTTTCCAGAATAACGGAATTGTGGCTTGTATTAAGCACTTTCCGGGGAAAGGCAACAATGCGGTTGATTCACACAAGTTTACACCGGTTACTACTGAAGATCGGTCAATATTGGAGAGGACAATACTTGCGCCTTTCCGCGCGGCAATTGATGCTGGTGCGGATTCTGTAATGCTCAATCACGAGATTTACACTGCGCTTGACCCCGATCAGGTTGCTACGCTGTCAGGAAAAATCATCACAGACCTCCTCAAAGGTGAAATGGGTTTTGATGGACTTGTAATAACTGACAGCATAACTATGGGAGGGGTATCTGTGTCAGCGGATGAGGCATCATATCTTTCAATAAAAGCCGGAGCGGATATGATCCTTTTTGCGGGCGATTCGCCGGAAGCATATATAAAGGCGATAGCGAAAGTGAAGGGAAAGATAGCGAGCGGCGAGTTGAGTATGGAGCGGGTGGACGATGCCGTGCTGCGCATTCTGCGGGTTAAACACAAGTATGGGCTGTTTGAAAATCCGCAGTCGGCGCCCGCAGATAAATACAAAATACAGAAAAAGAAAAATTACGAAACTTCAAGGGAAATTGCGCGAAGAACAATAACAATGGTAAAGAACAACGGAGTGCTGCCACTTGACAGAGCGAGGGCAGGGCGCATATTAGTGGTTTCACCGGGATCATTCTTTTCGGTGCCGATGATGGAGACAGTCTTTCCGGCGGGAACATCGCTTGCAGCGAAGATGAAAGAGTTTGCGTCGGGAGTGCGCGCGTCAATTTACGATCCGAAGACGCTCAAGCACGATGCGATCAAGGCTCTTGAGACGGCGAAGGATGTTGATGTGATAGTTTTTGGGTCAATTCTTGCATACTGGTCGCCGGAGACAGTTGATCTTGTCAAAAAATTGAAAGGGACAGGAAAGCCCGTAGTAGTTGTGGGACTGTCGGTGCCTTATGACCTTGAGCGTTTTCCTGATGTGGATGCGTTTTTGGGGGCGTATTGCCCGCGCAGCGTATCGCTTGAGGCGGCGGTGGATGCGATATTCGGTTTATATAATCCTGCGGGGAAATTACCTGTGGATGTTCAGTTTTAATAGATGGTCAATAGTGCCTTTTCCACAATGAAGTGGCGCATTCACATTTGTTGCAGTGCGGGAACAAAAAGAATGATTAAATGACGAATATAGGACCTGGAATGCAGAATGTTGAAGGAAGAAGGAACTCATTATTAGAAATTCAATGTTCGTTATTCATTATTCGTTTTAAGAAAATTCATAACAAGTGATTAAGCAATTTCCCCTTTGGCGGATAACCTTTGAAATTACCTTTAAGGACAATCGTGCCATCGGATTTGACGCAGGTAAACTCCACATGGACTTTGTATTTATTGTTGACGCTTATTACTGTTGCCTCGCAGGTTACAGTATCACCTACATAAACCGGTGCGAGGAAATCCAGATGGAATTGAGTGGCAAGCACTGCCCATTGTCCGCCGATATGGGTTGCCATAGCGCCGACAAGGAATCCTGGGACGATGGGTTTGCGAAATTTTGTAAGGGCGCAGAACTCTGCATCAACATGGTGCGGGTTGAAATCGGCGCTTAATCCCACAAACAGCATGGTGTCAGTTTCGGTGAAAGTTCGTGTGAACATTGCTCTGTCGCCGACTTTCAATCTTCGTGCAATATTCCCCCGTGTTTGTATCATATTGATTTTAATCCCTTCTTAACGATTATCCACAGTATGTGCAGGATGAGCACGATCTTCATTGTGTGAATCCTGTTTATCCTGTCAGGATTAAAAATTCAAGAAAAACGGCATCAACTCGAAGCCTTTGCGGAATTCAACACCCGTCTGGTGCGCAGCCTTCTCTGTGAATTCACGCCCTGAAGGGCTTTCAACGCCGCTTTTTCTATAAATCAGGAACGGCACCGGGTCGCGGTTGTGGGTGCGCAGAGGGATGGGAGTGGCGTGGTCGGGCATGAAGAGAATTTTAAAATCGTCATAAATTTTTAATCCTTCTATCAGCGGCTTGATAATTCTGGAATCAATCTGTTCAATGCCTCGCACCTTCAAGTCCACATCACCGATGTGGCTCGCCTCGTCGCAGCCTTCAAGGTGGATAAAGACTATGTCGCCGTCTTCAAGTGTGTTGAGAGCGGACTGTAGTTTCCCTTCGTAGTTTGTGTCAACCATTCCTGTTGCACCCTCTACGATTATTGAATCAAGTCCTGCCAGAACACCGAGACCGCGGGCGAGGTCAACCGCCGAGATAACAGCGCCGCGCAGTTTATAACGCTCCCTGTAACTTTCCAACAGTTGCATTTTGCCGCCGCCCCAGGGCCAGATAAGGTTTGCGGATTTGTGTCCGCGATTCCGCCTCCTCGCATTAACTGGGTGTGATTCTAAAATTTGTTGCGAATCTCGTATTAGTTGTATCAGAATCTCAGCGCCCTCTCCTTGCGGCAAAAATTTTTCCCACGGCTCGCCCATGTGATCGTGCGGAGGGAAGCATTTCACTCTTGAATAATCGCCTTTCAGGATAAGTATGTGGCGGTAGGAGATGCCGGGGATGAAGTGTATGGAGTCGCTGCCGAATCCTGAGTCAAGGGTGTGGATAATCTCCGCCGCCTGCGCGGTTGGGATGTGCCCGCTGCTGTAATCGTTCAATATGTCGCCGTTTACATTGATGATGTTGCATCGGAAGACGGTTTCATCGGCAGCAGCCCGTATGCCGATGCTTGCTGCCTCAAGGGGTCCCCTGCCGGTGAAATTTGCGACCGGATCATAACCGAGGATTGACATAATAGCCACATCGCTGCCTGGATCCATGCCTGATGGGACATTCCAAGTCATGCCGAGGATACCTTCACGCGAGAGTGCATCAATATTCGGCTTGCGCGCAGCCTCAAGCGGCGTCCTGCCGCCGAGTATCTCAAGCGGGAAATCTGCCATCCCATCACCGATAACGACCGCATACTTCATTGTGAATGATATTTTAAACGAACCTGTGCGATTTTAAAGAGAAACGGGCAAAATCAAACAGCGGAACAGTTTAATCAGTGCAGGCAGCGTCAAAAAATAATTCTGACACCATGATTTTCAACAGGACATTCTTTGCGTAGAATTTACAGACATAGTAAATTGCACTTGATCAAAAATGAGAAAATGGCAGAGGAGACAACATGAACAATAGAATTAATACACTGATGATGTTCGCTGGAAATTATTTCCAGAATATTTTAACAAACAAATGCAGATTGTGTTTTTTATCATTCATACTTGTATTTTTACTTTGTTTATCAGAGGGTGATTATTGTGCAAAGTTGTCCGCATCCGAGGAAACAGCTCCTTCAATATCCATACTTTCTCCGCGTCCTAATATTCCAGTAATTGCACGCGCGAGAGAAACCTTTTTAATAGAAATAAAAAGCCCAAAAACCCCCGCAAATATTTCAGCATACTTATCGCTTGAAACCCCTGATTTTTCAATCCCCATTCAGATAACACAGACCGCAGATAACAATAACCAGTTCACTGCCATGGTGCCCGGCGTCGTCCCTGAAGATCTGTATGACCTTATACTAAAAACAGACACAGATTCACAGACCTGCCACCGATGTGTTAAGGTTGTTGCTGATTACTCAGAAGAATTTTATTTTATCCATATCTCGGATGTTCATATAACCTTCCCGATCATCGCCGACAGCATGGACGGGGACAACCCGAATGCGCTTTTTGAACGACTGGCGGAGGAGATAAACATTATCAATCCAGCCTTTGTGCTCATAACGGGCGATGTTACGATGTCAACCGAAGGGATAACGCGCCTGCTTTTTCAGAAAGGAATGACATTGGGGCAGTTCGTGCAGGAGCGGATGAAACTTCTCGTCAAAGAGGAGTTTGATGCCTTTCTTGAAATACTCAACAGGTTCCGCGTCCCGACATTTGTGATCCCCGGCAATCATGATATGGTCGGCACTGTGAACAAGGTTGCGATGGAGAACTGGCAGGATACGATGGGCAGGAGATATTTTTCGTTTGATTTCGGCGGCGCACATTTCTCAGGTTTTGACAATTCAGCCCAGTTTGAGATGGCGAAAATGATTTACGACACGCACCCTGATTTTACCGAAATTGATAAAGAGCAACTTGACTGGCTTGAGGAAGACCTGAAAAATAATCAGGACAAAAAAATAATAGTTTTGTTCTATCATGTCCCTTATACCAAACAGGACAAAACCGCTGTTACCGAACTTGCTGGACGCTACGGAGTAAAACTCGCCCTTGCCGGACACCTGCACGACGATTCGGCTATGAGGTATGGCGATGCGCAGACCTCATGGGTGAGAACCGCCTCAAACCTTGATTTTGGCGCCTACCGTGTTATTCGTGTGCGCGGAGACGAGATTGTTTCGTGGGGGTATGACAAACCGCTGCCCGAACACACAAAGCAGAAACCCGATGCAGCGTTTGCAAAATATGCCTTTGCTAAAACACCGGAAGATGCAGGTCAGGTTTATTCAATGCGTGCCTACAATTTTGATGTCAAGTATGCGCCTGCCAATGACGGAACAGCCTCAGAGGTTACTGCCACGATTACGAATAAGACACCTGAAACCTTTGAAAATGCCCTCCTGCGTTTTTATATGCAAAAAGCGGAAGATTACAGCGTTTCAGGGGGAAAACTGGTTCAGATCGTTGAAGGAAAAGATTTTAACCTGTGTTATGTCAGCGTAAACATTGCCCCAAACAGCGAGCAAACGGTATCAATAATAAAGAAATAAGCCCCAGATTGGGGCAATGTCTTAACAGTCTGTTGAAAATTAAATATTTCTCGCAAAGACGCAAAGGAATTTGTAAGTAAAAATATGCGTTCATCTGTGTCAAAGTTTCTCTTTAATCAAACCCGCTGTTTGCGCCGCGCAGGTAAACGAAGCCGACGCCCTTGAATTCATATTTTTTTTCACCGCTCGGCGTTTTTTCTATCAGAAAGAGCGAGCCAAAGGCTTCGGGATACAGTAGTTTGCCGTTTTCTTTCAGTTGGTCTAACAGTATGTAGGATTTGAATTTTTTGCCGACGC
>JBFMBQ010000399.1:0-2087 GCA_040755115.1 bacterium | reverse complement strand
TGTGAAAAGCCCTGATGTTCTGACGCGCCTGCCGTAGGGGTCAACTATAACGGATACACCTGAACTTGCGCCCTGAATCACATAGCGGCGGTTCTCAATGGCGCGAAAAACCGCCATCGCTGCGTGCTGGTCTGCGGCATGTGTTTTCTTGAACCACGCATCGTTTGTGAGCACCATCAGCAGTTCCGCCCCGCGGCGCACCATCTCGCGCGAAATCTGCGCAAACACCGACTCAAAACATATCACAACCGAAAACCGCCCCCACTTCGTCTTAAAGACCTTATAGTGCTTACCCGGCGTGGTGTCGCCCTCATATACATTCTTATCCACCCACTTTGAAAGCGCAGAGATTTTCTTTATTTGACTGCGCAGCGGCATATACTCACCGAAGGGAACGAGGTGCATCTTATCGTATCTGCCCTGATAACCGTCTTCTGGCGACAGGACGAGAACGGAGTTGTATTCCTTGCCGCTTTCTTTATGATAAGCACCAGCAACAAGATGAATGCCGAATCGGCGAAGCAAATTCAGTATAAGCGGCAGTTCTGCATCGCTGATCAGCCACTCTGAATTAGATGTTGTTTCCGACCAGATCACCATATCGGGGGCAAACTTCTCAACCGCCTTGCGGGTGTCCTGCATGTGGGCAAAAAATATTTCGGGGAATGTTTTTGGGTCTTCCTTTTCATCCTGCGAGAATCCGCCCTGAACCACGGCGACCTTGATGCGCGCATCGCCTCTTACCTCGCCCGACATCATCCAGAAGCCGGCGAGAAGGATAAGCCCCAGTGCGACAACTACGCCGCCGAGCACGACCTGATGGTGCCGCCCGCGCCCGCTGCAAAGCGCATATATTATCCCGTTGACTAACACGATAAGAAACGATACCGCATAGACGCCGCCGAACGATGCCGCCTGCGCAATCGGGAGATTCCACGATTGCGTATAGCCCAGAACCCACCACGGAAAACCGAGCGGTCCGAGAGAAAAAAGATACTCCAGCCCCACCCACAGCGCAGCCGGGACAAGCAGAAATTCAAACGGCGAATCCCTGCGCAGAAAATACCCCATCGCCACGCCCAGAAATGAAAACAAAAGGGGAAACAGCAATGTGCCGACGAGATACCCCAATGATGCCGGATAGCGCACAACGGTGATCCACCAGAGTAGTCCGCCGAGGAAAAACGCCCAGAAGATATAACTGCACAGGAAGCGCTTCCAGCCGCATGTGCCGCTGACTGCGAAAAAGAACGGCACGAGCGCGAACCAGACGAGGTAATGGAGATCAAAGCGCGGGAAACTGAGAATCAGCAGTCCTGCGGAGATTATTGACAGAAGGTAATAGCGCATAAGAGATGGTAGTAAGATTATAGCAGAATCTTTGGCGATTGGTGAATATATAATCTACCAAAGCCTATAAGTTGGATTCAATTTAATGTCCTTAAGCCTTAAAACTTTTATTTTGAGGGCGTTTTTGGACAAACCTATTTGGATTTATGCCGACATAACGATTAGAAAGATATCTATCAATTAGTTTTTCAATAGGTTTGCTATGGTCTTCAGATGGAGATTTTTGGGGCGTATATTCTATATTTTGAAGAATATTGAGATATGCTTCTTGTGCTTTTCTCAGAGTTTTATATGAGCCGATTATCTTGCCGTTTTTTATTATGTGAAATTTACCATCATTGGGCACTCTGTTCGTACCTTCCTCTAAAAAAAGATCAGCTTCCTTTATGCCCTGCTTATACACTAAAAATAACCCTCCCGAATATTTTAAAGCGGCGAGCCTCAAATAATTTATTTATATTATTTTTTTCCTTTGTTTGAAACATAAATCTAATTTATCTGGGAAAACTCTAAAGCCGGTTCCATGATCATGAGATTTGCCATTTGGATACTGTCCAATTCGTATATCTACAAGAATTGTCCCTTCGCTCAATAACTTTATGAAGTTATTAACTGGACAGTGCTAAGTTTACCTGATCAAGCGGCTAAAGTAAACTCTGGCAATCTACAGTAATCGGCGTTATGAAGTATGAATAACTTCAGTTCAGGGTCAGATATTGGAGTCAAGAGATATTCAG